>CAJXSW010000006.1 GCA_913060645.1 uncultured Dokdonia sp.
ATCTACACTATCCTCTTCGTCGGCAGCGTCAGATGTGTATAAGAGACAGGCATATGGTATTAAGACTGTACTTGTCTACTAGATTACGTAGGTCTTTATATTTCTTACCAGTAGGTAGTTTTACACGAAGCCATTTTGGCTTTGCGACGCGCTCTGGCTTAGTAATAGTGAGTTCTTCTTGCATAGCATTTTTTATAGCGTTACAAAGATACTAAATAATGAATTGTGGGTTGTTACGCTTTCGCGAAAGCGTACTCTTAATATAATAATTGAAGTTCCTTGAGATCATACTCATTTACAATATCATTTTCTTCTTGAAGAAGTAGTTTTCCGGACTCTGAAACACCTTTTATTATTCCAACAAACTGACGCCCACCTGCCGAAAGAAATGTAGCAGGTTTATCTTTTTTAAATAAGTGAGCTTCGTAGTCATTTTTGATGGTGTTGAATTCTCCTTTGAGAAGTAGGTCAACATAGTGATGAAATCTCTTTAGTAGTAGTGATAAAATTTCTTCTAACTCAAAGTGAATCCCTGTTCTAGATTTTATTGAAGTAGCGCGAGGTACATTATTCCACTGTGTCTGATTTACATTAAGTCCTACGCCTAAGATCATTGCGTCAAGTTGCCCGCCTTTTATGACACTCTCTATAAGTATGCCGCATATTTTGTCGTTATCTGTCAATATGTCGTTAGGCCATTTAACACGAACATTTTTTATGAGAAGTTTAGATAAAACATCTTTAACGGCGAGAGAAGCTGCCATAAGAGCATAAAATTGCTCGTTGATGGTAATTCGCTTTACTTTTCTAAAAACGCTGAAGGTTAGGTTTTTACCGCTTTCAGTTTGCCACTGAGTACCCATCTGTCCACGTCCGGCAGTTTGTTCTAAAGCCCAAACTACGATGTCTTCCTCTGCGTTTTCTTCTTTTGAAATACGTTTGAGGTAATCGTTTGTTGAGTCAATGGTATGAAGTTTGTCTATGCGCATATGTAAAACACCCAGTCTAAACTTGTGTTAAGACCGCAGAGTAATGTAAATTTGTAATAACTTTGTGTAAATTAAAGAATTTAATGGTAAATAAGGAAAAGAATACAGATCAATTAATTGCTAAGATTGTCGAGGGAATTGAAGATGTGAAGGGACAGAATATTGATATACTGGATCTTAGAGATATAGAAAATACGGTTTGTGATTATTTTATCATATGTGATGGAACATCAAACACTCAAGTGGGGGCTATCGTAAGTTCTATCCAAAAGACTGCTAGTAAAGCTCTGCAAGAAAAAGCATGGCATATCGAGGGTATGGAAAATCAAGAATGGGTACTTATGGACTACGTTAATGTAGTGGTGCATGTTTTTCAAAAGCACATACGTGAATTCTATGATATAGAAAGTCTTTGGGGTGATGCAAAGATTACTACGATCCCATCAGATTATTAAAAAAAAAGATTAAATGGCTAAAGAAGAAAAGAATGCAGGCGGTACTCCGCCTAATAAACCTAAGTTTAGTTCTTACTGGATATACGGTTTAATTGTTATAATATTTATTGCAATCAGTATGCTTACTGGTAGTTCTGGGTTAGGTGAAGCACAGAAAACTTCTCTTTACCAATTTGAAGAATACCTAGAGGCTGGTGATGTTGCTCGTGTAGAGATTGTAAATAAAAACTCTGTAAAGGTTTATCTTACTAAAGAGGCCGAAGCAAAGGAAGTCCACAATAAAGGACGAGCTACAGGTTTTTTAAAACCATCTGCTGGTGCTCCAGACTATCGTTTTGAAATAGGAGATCTACAGAATTTTGAAAATGATATCAACACAACGATTGATGAAAACAACCTAGATACTAGAGTTTCTTATGAGACGGAAGGTGATATGTGGGGGCTTGTTGCTAGTTTTCTTCCTTTCATACTTATTATAGGACTTTGGATTTTTATCATGAGACGTATGTCTTCTGGTGGAGGAGGAGGTCCTGGAGGTCAGATTTTTAACATAGGTAAGTCAAAGGCTAAATTATTTGACGAGAAAACTGATGTTAAAACTACATTTAAAGACGTAGCAGGACTTGAAGGAGCAAAAGAAGAAATACAAGAGATTGTAGATTTCTTGAAGAACCCAGAGAAATATACGAGTTTAGGAGGTAAGATTCCTAAAGGAGCATTACTAGTAGGGCAACCAGGTACTGGTAAAACATTACTAGCAAAGGCAGTTGCCGGAGAAGCAAAGGTTCCTTTCTTCTCATTATCAGGATCAGACTTTGTGGAGATGTTTGTAGGTGTGGGTGCTTCACGTGTACGTGATTTGTTCAAACAAGCAAAAGAAAAATCTCCAGCTATAATATTTATAGATGAGATTGATGCAATAGGACGTGCTCGTGGAAAAAACAACTTTTCTGGAGGTAATGATGAGCGTGAGAATACACTTAACCAACTTCTAACAGAGATGGATGGTTTTGGCACTAATACAAATGTAATTGTGCTTGCTGCTACAAACAGAGCAGACGTTCTTGATAAAGCTTTAATGCGTGCTGGTCGTTTTGATCGCCAGATTTATGTGGATCTTCCAGATGTACGTGAGCGTAAAGAGATTTTTGAAGTTCACCTTCGTCCTTTGAAAAAGGTAGATGATGAGCTTGATGTGGATTTCCTTGCAAAGCAAACTCCAGGTTTCTCTGGAGCAGATATTGCAAACATGTGTAACGAAGCTGCACTTATTGCTGCTCGTAAAGGAAGTAAAGCAGTAGGTAAACAAGATTTCTTAGATGCGGTAGATCGTATTGTAGGAGGACTTGAGAAGAAAAATAAAATTATCACACCAGATGAGAAGCGTGCAATTGCTTTTCATGAAGCTGGACACGCTACAGTGAGCTGGATGCTTGAGCATGCTGCGCCACTTGTAAAAGTGACTATTGTTCCTCGTGGGCAATCTTTAGGAGCTGCATGGTATTTACCAGAAGAGAGGCTCATCGTACGTCCGGAACAGATGCTAGACGAAATGTGTGCTGCCTTAGGAGGTAGAGCAGCAGAAAAGGTAATCTTTAACAAGATATCTACTGGGGCTTTAAGTGATCTTGAGAAAGTAACTAAGCAGGCTAGAATGATGGTCACTGTTTATGGATTAAATGATAAAGTAGGTAACCTTACTTATTATGATTCTACAGGTCAATCAGATAGTAGCTTTACAAAGCCTTATAGTGAGCAGACAGCAGAAATAATTGATAAAGAAATCTCTAATATTATAGAAGGGCAATATCAAAGAGCTATCGATTTACTTACTAAGGAGAAAGAAAAGCTTACCCAACTAGCAGAATATCTTCTTGATAAAGAAGTGATTTTTAAAGATAACCTAGAGGAAATCTTTGGAAAACGTGCTTTTGGAAATGTCGAAATCGAAGAAGCTTCTGAAGATTCTGAAACTAAGCCACTAGTCTAGTTTTAGACTAAGCTATTAAGGGATAGACCCTCAAAAAATCTTGATTGTACCTAAGGTTCAGTCAAGATTTTTTATATTTGAAAAATACACCAAGCGTTGAGCAAATCTATTGATGAGTCTTTTTAGAAAAATCTTTGGAAATACATCTAAGTCAGATAGCCCCCATAGCGATAAAGAAGGTGAAGTGCGCAGTAAATACATGCCGGATATTAATACTCCAGCAGACGAGCGTTTCACAAAAAACTTTATCATAAATGGAGGGCGATTTTTGTATGCTCTTAATCAAGATGAGATTCATGAGAATTTTGATAACATCTTATTAGAAAACGATTGGTACGAAGAGCATGTGTTTTGTACAGATGATAACCTCAAAGAGATCTTTAAAGGTTATAATCTTACATTTGGAACAAATGGAGAAGCTCCTTTCTTTTTGACTACCTGCGAGAGCCTCGTAGCAAATGACGGATCTTTATTAGTATGTTCTAAGCAACTAAAAGAATTAAAGCTAAACGATTTGCCTGAGAATATTATTGTTTTTGGGACTACAAGTCAAATAGTAAACACAATAGGAGAGGGATTAAGACTCATAAAAAATAGAAATTCTGGAAGTATACCTACTAACATTACTACTATTAAGAATTTTGAGTCAAAAGAAGATGATAAGGATTTTATGACCTATGGAAGTAGTACCAAGAATCTTTACCTGTTATTGCTAGAAGACCTTTAATATGCGTGAAATAATAATTAGAGGGCTGTCTGGATTGCTCTATGTGACCTTGTTGTTGCTTGCTATTTTTTCATTAGAAACTACTTATCTAATAGTGTTTCTAGGTCTAGGAGTGGTAGTCTTATATGAGTTTCTTAAACTCATTGAGATAAAATCATTGCTTTCTTATGTTTTACTACTTCTTTGTGTAACCGTTTTATGTTATCTAAAGTTAGATAGAAGTGTTGCTCTCATATTTTTAGCGCTCACAATTACAGTAAACCTTTATCTCATTAAAAATCTTATTAGGCCTTCGGAGCGATATATTACAGTTGCTCAAAAGTATGCTTATACCATATTTTATATCATAGGAGGTGTAGTGTTCACTATACTTCTGCCATCATACAAAGGAGAATATACCTCTTTGCTTGTAGCAAGCGTATTTGCTCTTATATGGATTAATGATACCTTTGCATTTATAGTAGGTAAAAGTATAGGTAAGCATAAGTTGCTAGAACGTATCTCTCCTAACAAAACTGTCGAAGGTTTTGTGGGTGGATTAGTATTCTGTTGTTTGGCTAGTTTATTATTTTACTTTTTTACAGATCTTCTTAGTCTTCAGCTTTGGTTAACGATAGCGATTGTTACTTCTGTTTTTGGAACTTTGGGAGATCTTATTCAATCACAGCTCAAGCGTCAAGCTGGAGTAAAGGACAGTGGGCGCATCATGCCAGGGCACGGTGGATTATATGATCGACTAGATAGTATCATATTTGCAGCGCCATTTTTATACTTATTTTTAATTGTACTTGACTATGTTCCATAAAGAAGGATATAAAATTATAGTAATATCACTCGTTATCTTTACGGGACTTATATTGGTTGCTAATAGATTTTTAGATAAAAACTGGTTGTTTTATTTAATAGCTATCGTATTAGGTGTGCTATTATATCTAGTACTCCAGTTTTTTAGAAATCCTGAGCGCACTGCTCCTAATGATACAAATGTACTTACATCACCAGTAGATGGTAAAGTAGTTGTAATTGAAGAGGTGTATGAGGCAGAGTATTTTAAAGATAAGCGTCTTCAAGTTTCTGTGTTTATGTCGCCACTTAATGTGCACGTAACACGTTATCCAGGAGGAGGACGTATTGCTTACAGCAAGTATCATCCAGGTAAATACCTAGTAGCTTGGCACCCTAAATCAAGTACTGAGAACGAGCGTACAACCGTTGTTGTGACTACAGATAAGTTTGGAGATGTATTATATCGTCAGATTGCTGGTGCCCTTGCTAAGCGCATTATCAATTATGCAGAAGAAGGTCAGATGGTAGTACAAGGAGATGATAGCGGTTTTATACGTTTTGGTTCTCGTGTAGATTTATATCTACCTATAGGAACAAAGCTCGATGTAAAGCTTAATGATGTTGTAAAAGGAGCGCAATCGATAATAGCATCAATATAATGGATAAGAAGGTACTTCAAGAAAAATTTGAAGAAGCCCTCCGTAAGGTCAGTAATGCTAAGCAGGAATTTCCACCTGACGTATTACTGCAATTTTACGCGCTTTACAAACAGGCTACTCAAAAGAATACATTTAGTCACAACGAAGGAGAGCACGAGCTTGTAAGTGCCTTTAAGATTAATGCATTACTACAAGTTAAGTCAATGACTGCGCGAGAGGCAAAAGAAGCGTATATCGAAGCCGCAGATAAATATTTGTAAAAACAATTGACTAGATTATATAAAATAGCAAAGGCGCAGATATCATCTGCGCCTTTGTTGTTATGATAGGTATTTGAAAGTCTATGTCAAACTAGCAAGACGTTTTTCTAAAGCCTCAATTTTTGCTTCGGCATCTGCCATCTTTTGCTTTTCGATCTCAACCACCTTTTCTGGTGCATTGCTTACAAAGCGTTCGTTTGATAGTTTCTTAGAAACAGATATAAGGAAACCTTTCGTGTATTTGAGTTCTTCCTCAATTTTTGCAACTTCGGCCTCTACATCAATGGCGCCTGCAAGTGGTATGAAGTACTCATTAGATTTTACTCTAAAGGATAATGCCCCGTCTAGTGGCGCTTTCGCGAAAGCGATCTCATTCACATTACCTAACTTCGAGATGATGCCATCATAGTCTGATGATGCTTTCTCATTGCTTAAAAGATGTAATTCTATTTGATCTTTAAAAGCTATGTTCTTACTTTTTCTTATCGTTCTTATTCCTGAAACAACTTGTGTAGCGTAGTCAAAATCTGCAATGATTTGCTCGTTTACTTCGCCTCCTTCTGGCCATTTATTAATAATTAGCGCTTCTTCTGGAGTACGTGTAGCGATTGTCTGCCAGATCTCTTCAGATGCAAAAGGAATAAATGGGTGAAGGATACGTAGGTTGTTTTCAAATGCTGCAATTACCGCATCATAAGTTTTACGATCAATAGGCTGCTGGTATGCTGGCTTTATAATTTCTAGTAACCAACCACAGAAGTCATTCCATACAAGTTTGTAACTAGCCATCAAAGCGTCAGAAATTCTATATTTTGAGAAGTGGTCTTCTATCTCAACAAGAGTCTGGTTAAAACGGTTAGTGTACCACTCTAGACCTTGTGCACTGTGTGCCGGTTGTGGTATGGTCTCATCAATCTCCCAACCTTGTATAAGGCTAAAGGCACTTAAATTTTTCTTGATGAATCCTTTTCCTTGTTTAAGTAGATCTTCATCAAACATAAGGTCGTTACCAGCGGCACTACTCAATAATAGTCCTACACGTACACCATCTGCTCCGTACTCTTTTATGAGCTCTAGCGCATCTGGTGAGTTGCCTAATGATTTAGACATCTTACGACGCTGCTTGTCTCTTACAAGTCCGGTAAGATAAACGTTTTGGAAAGGTCTTTTATCTGTATACTCATATCCAGCTATGATCATACGTGCTACCCAGAAAAATAAAATATCTGGACCCGTTACAAGATCATTAGTAGGGTAGTAGTAGTTAAACTCTTCGTTGTCTGGATTGCGCACTCCGTCAAAAACACTCATAGGCCATAACCAAGAGCTGAACCAAGTGTCCATAGCATCTTCGTCTTGACGTAAATCTGTTGCAGTGAGGGAATCGTTTCCGGTACGCTTTCGCGAAAGCGTAACAGCCTCCTCTATACTTTCTGCTACTACAAAATCCTCTTTGCCATCTCCATAGAAGTAAGCAGGTATTTGCTGTCCCCACCATAATTGGCGAGAGATATTCCAGTCGCGTATGTTCTCCATCCAGTGACGGTAGGTGTTTTCAAATTTCTTAGGAAATAACTTTACCTCTCCAGTTTCAAGCACAGCTTTTATGGCAGGTTTTACAAGCTCTTCCATTTTAAGGAACCATTGGTCAGATAGTCTAGGCTCAATTACGGCCTTTGTACGCTCAGATGTTCCCACTTTATTAATGTGGTTCTCTGTTTTTACTAGAGCGCCTATTTCTTCAAGTTCTTTTTTGATATTCTTACGACATTCAAAGCGATCTTGACCTTCATAGTGAAGTCCAAAACTATTAAGAGAAGCGTCGTCATTAAAGATGTCTATTACTTCAAGCTTATGTTTATCGCCCAGCATTTTGTCATTCTCGTCGTGTGCAGGAGTAACCTTTAGGCATCCTGTTCCAAACTCAAGATCTACATACTCATCTTCTATAATAGGAATCACACGGCCGCTTATAGGTACAATCGCTTTCTTTCCTTTAAGATGTGTGAAGCGTTCGTCTGTAGGGTTGATGCATATAGCCGTATCGCCAAAAATAGTTTCTGGACGTGTAGTGGCAATCGTTAACGTTTCGTCAGAGCCTTCTAGTTTGTAGTTAAGGTAGTATAGAAGTCCTTGACGTTCTTCGTGTATTACTTCCTCATCAGAAAGTGTAGTTTTTGCTTCTGGATCCCAGTTTACCATGCGGTAACCGCGATATATAAGTCCTTTATTATGTAAGTCTACAAAAGTTTTTATAACAGACTCAGACATTGCTGGATCCATTGTAAATGCGGTGCGTTCCCAGTCACATGAAGCTCCAAGCTTTTTGAGCTGATCGAGGATTACCCCACCATACTCTTCTTTCCACTCCCATGCGTGCGCAAGAAACTCCTCACGAGTAAGATCAGATTTTTTTATCCCTTGTTCTTTAAGACGTGCAACTACCTTTGCCTCTGTAGCAATAGAAGCGTGATCTGTTCCAGGTACCCAGCAAGCATTTTTTCCTAACAATCGAGCGCGACGTACTAAAACATCTTGAATCGTGTTGTTAAGCATATGTCCCATGTGTAAGACTCCAGTAACGTTAGGAGGCGGTATCACAATGGTATACGGTTCTCTATCGTCTGGTGTAGAATGGAAGTAATTATGTTCCATCCAGTAGCTGTACCACTTGTCTTCTACTTGGGTAGAATCATATTTTGATGCTATACTCATAGTTTGGTCTGATTATTGTCTTAAAGTAAGCAAAAGTAGGGATAACAGTAGGATTATTGTGTAGACAAAGTGCTATTTTTGGCACACATATACAGTAGCGCATCATGTTAATGTTAATATCATTCTTGGCAGGTGTTTAATTTGTAGTTACATTTGGAATCCCTCAAATATTGAAAATTATGAAAAAGGTACTATTTTTATTTGTCGCTATGCTTCTAGTAGTAAGCGTTCAAGCACAAGAGAAAAAAGCTGTAATCACTTTTGATTCAGAAGTTATAGATTATGGTGAAATAGACTACGGTGCAGACGGTGTACGTAAGTTTACTTTTACAAATACAGGAGATGATGTACTTATCGTGGCAAGAGTTTACTCTACTTGCGGTTGTACAATACCTAAAAAACCAGAAAGTCCTATTCAACCAGGAGAAAAAGGTGAGATAGAGGTAAAGTATGACACAAAAAGAGAAGGACCTATTAGAAGAACAATAACAATTTATTCTAATGCTTCAGAAGTGCCACAAAGTCTTAAAATTAAAGGACTGGTAAAGCCAGAAGCTGGTCAATAATTAGATCACATAAATCGTATTAAAGACTGCCGTAATGGCGGTCTTTTTTTATGCGCTTTCGCGAAAGCAAAATACCCTTGCGCACGCTTTAAAAACACCAATAAATTCCGCATTTTTGTATAAAGAAAAATACATTATGCCAGCAATATCAAAGAAGGGGCTAGCAATGCCTCAATCACCTATACGTAAACTCGTACCATTTGCCGATGCGGCCAAAGCTCGAGGAATAAAAATCCACCAACTTAACATTGGTCAGCCAGATATCAAAACGCCACAAGTAGCGCTTGATGCGGTAAAAAATAATAATCTTGAGGTGCTTGCTTATAGTCATAGTGCAGGATTTCAATCTTACAGAGATAAACTTGCTTCTTATTACAGTAATCACGGTATTGATGTGACCTCAGAAGAGATAATCATTTCTACAGGAGGTTCTGAAGCATTATTGTTTGCAATGGGAAGTGTTACAGATCCAGGTGATGAAATTATCATTCCAGAGCCTTTCTATGCAAACTACAACGGATTTGCAACTGCAAGTGGCGTGACGGTAGTTCCTGTTATATCTACATTAGAAGAAGGATTTGCATTGCCTCCTATTTCAGATTTTGAAAAACTGATATCAGACAAGACAAAGGCAATCGTTATTTGTAATCCTGGGAATCCAACAGGGTATTTATATTCTCAAGAAGAAATACGCCAACTAGCAGAGCTAGTTAAAAAGCATGATCTATTTCTTATTGCAGACGAGGTGTATCGTGAGTTTGCTTATGATGGTCACCAGCATCACTCAGTAATGAAAGAGCGAGATATAGATAATCATGCAATCATGATAGATTCTGTGTCAAAGCGTTTTTCTATGTGTGGAGCTCGTATAGGGTGTATCGTAAGTCGCAACAAAGAACTTATGAGTACGGCTATGAAGTTTGCACAAGCACGTTTGAGTCCTCCTACATTTGCACAAATAGCATCTGAGGCAGCATTAGATACTCCGCAAAGTTATTTTGACGATGTGATTGAAGAGTATGTGTCTCGTAGAGATATTCTTGTAGCGGGACTAGAAGCTATACCGGGAGTAAAAGTAGCAAAGCCTAAAGGAGCATTTTACTGTATTGCAGAGCTTCCAATAAAAAATGCAGATGCTTTTGCACAGTGGTTACTAGAGTCTTTTGACTTAGATGGAAGAACAATAATGGTAGCTCCAGCAGCTGGATTTTACAGTAGTGAAAACGTAGGTCTTAACCAAGTACGTATCGCTTATGTGCTAGAAGAAAGCCACTTAAAAGATGCTGTGGCTATTTTAAAAGTTGCTCTAGAGCAATATCAAGATTAATAATGGAGGTACTAGAAAACGTATCACTTAAGAAGTATAATACCTTTGGTATAGACGTAAACGCTCGCTATTTTGCGAGCGTTTCTTCTATTGATGTCTTAAAAGAATTGCTTGCAGATGAGACATATCCTAATCCTTTTATAATAGGGGGAGGGAGTAATATGCTTCTCACTAAAGATGTCGATAGGCTAGTGATTCATTGTGACCTTAAGAGTATTGAAGTGGTAGATGATACATTTACTAAAGATGAGATCTTGCTTAAGGTAGCTGGAGGAGAAAACTGGCACGAGTTTGTATTGTACTGTGTAAATCACGACCTAGGAGGTGTTGAAAATCTATCTCTTATCCCAGGTAATGTGGGAACGTCACCTATTCAAAATATAGGTGCTTACGGAGTAGAATTAAAAGATACTTTTTACTCATGTGAGGCAGTGCATAGAGCTACACAACAGGAACGTGTTTTTACACTTGAAGATTGTGCTTTTGGATATAGAGATTCTGTGTTTAAAAATGAGCTCAAAGATCAATATGTAATTACGTCGGTGACTTTTAAACTCACAAAGAAGAATCATAAAATAAATACAGAGTACGGCGCTATTTATGACACGCTTAAAGCGAAAGAAATAACACACCCAACCTTAGTAGATATCTCAAACGTGGTTATAGAGATACGCCAGTCTAAGTTGCCAGATCCTAAAAAGATAGGAAATAGCGGATCATTTTTTAAAAACCCAGTAATCTCTCAAGCTCAGTTTACCGAACTCAGAAAAGAGCATACCGAAATACCTTTTTATCCGATAGGTAATGAGCAAATCAAAGTTCCAGCAGGATGGCTCATTGAGCAAGCAGGTTTTAAAGGGAAAAGATTTGGAGATGCGGGTGTGCATGACAAGCAAGCGCTTGTGTTAGTTAATCATGGGAATGCAACAGGAGCAGAAGTCTGGGGAGTTGCTATGAAAATTCAAGCAGCCGTAAATGAAATGTTTGGAATAAAGATTGTTCCAGAGGTGAATGTGATATAAGGTCAAAAGAATTAGATAACAATATAATTTTTCGAATAAAGAAAGAGTAGCCCGTTAGCTGCTCTTTTTCTATTTCTATCTTTTTGTGATTTGTACCTTTTTCGCGAAAGCGTAAAAAAAAGCCCCACTCGCATAGGGCTCTCTCAACTAAACTTGACTTAAGTTAATTCTAATTAATAGGTATCATTACTCCGTCAATCACGTGGATGGTGCCATTAGATCCTTTTAAATCTGTAGCAGTGATTGTTGCAATATTCCCTGAGCTGTCTGTGAGTATTACATTGCCATCTTTAATAGAGGCTGTGAGAATATTACCAGCAACGGTTGTCATTTTAAAGGTGCCGTCTCCTATCTTTATTTGGTCAACAATGTTATTTGCGGTCAAATAAGCTGGTATTGCGTGATAGGTAAGCGTAGTGGATAGTATAGCTTTATTTTCTGGTTGTAAGAGGAATTGTAGTTTTCCTTGTTCAAGTTTGTCAAATGCTTCATTGGTAGGTGCAAATATGGTATATGGACCTTTTTCTTTAAGGGTGGAAACAAGATTTGCAGCTTTTATTGTTGCAGTAAATGTTGTGTGATTTTCAGAATGTAAGATGATGTCTACTATGTCCGATTGTGCATAACTGCTCAATGAAAAGAATGAAATTACTGCAATTAAAATTATATTTTTGAGTTTCATAATAATACTTTGTTTACAGAGTTTATAGTAAAATCTTTTCCTTTCTTAATTATACGCACTAACTTGAAGTGTAGGATGGAATTGTATTCTTAAGATTTTGTTAATTCAAGAAAAACTTACTTTTTGAAGACATTTGTCGAAAAACATATTGTAGAACTCCTTAAGGCTGGAGATGAGCGTGCTATAGGGTTATTATATGACAACTATGCAGATGCTCTGTATGGTGTTGCGATTAAAGTGACCCATGATGAGGAGCTTGCTCAAGACGTATTGCAAGAATCATTTGTCAAAATTTGGAAAAACGCACATAAGTATGACGCAGATAAAGCGCGTCTGTTTACCTGGCTTTTTAGAGTAGTTCAAAACACGGCTATAGACAAGGTGCGTAGTCGTAAAAGAAAAATGAATAAAGAAGTCCAAACAAACGATTCAAACGTATATCATTTACAGTCTACCTCGCTGGCAATAGAGCATATGGATATTCAAGAACATGCAAATGGACTTGAAGATAAATACAGAGTAGTAATTGATGCATTGTTTTTTCAAGGAATGACCCAGCAAGAGGCAAGTGAAGAGCTGAACATACCGTTAGGTACTGTGAAGTCTAGGTTAAAAATAGGCCTACGAGAACTGCGTAAACTGTTTGGAGTATTATTTTTTATGATCAGTATGTTATGAGTGATAGAGTTTCACAATTTTTAGAGAGCGATTTATTAGAGCGTTACCTTATGGGAACTACTTCGCCTATAGAGTCTCAGGAAGCTGAGCATTATATAGCTAAGTATCCAGAGGTGAAGCAAACCTATATAGAATTACAAGAAAATCTTGAGAATTATGCGACATCATATGCTGTAAAAGTTCCTGAGGAGTTGCGTGCTACAATCGTAAATGTAGCAAGGAATAAGCCTAAGCGTGCTTTGCCTATTCTTGCCATTACTGCATGTATGATTGCTGCATTTTTTGGGTTAGTTGCTATTATGATTTATAAGCAAAATCAAGAGTTGCTAGATGATAGAAGGTTTACATCAAACCTGCTTGAAAACTTAAATGATGATATCGTTTCAAACAGAGAGATGTTACAATCTGTAGAGGAGCAATTTATGATTCTTAATAATACCTCAACTCAGAAATATATTTTACAAGGTAATGTACGTGCACAGCGACTAGAGGCTGTTGCTTACGTTAACGAGCTAGAGCAGCGCTCATACATACACGTAAATACCTTGCCTGAACTTCCAGACGAGCAAGTGTACCAGATGTGGGCATCTGTAGATGGAACGCTAGTTCCTCTAGATATTCTCAAGGTTACAAAAGATAACCTTGTAGAGATTCCTTATGAGGAACGTATGGCGAGTATTAATATTACGATAGAACCTAAGGGTGGGAGTAAAGAAGCAACACAAGCAAATGAAGTTGCTACTATAAGTTTTGAGAATAACTAAGCACTTTCCTTTCTTTAAAAAACTTTTACTTCCTAATGCCTTTCTGTATCTTTGTGCAAAATAATTGTCATGGAGTTACTATTAATAACACTAGCCCTTCTTGCACTATCCGTAGCAGGTATTGCAATCAAAATTTGGGCAAAAAAAGATGGTAAATTTGCAGGTACCTGCGCTAGTCAAAGTCCTTTTCTTAATAAGAGTGGTGAGGCTTGCGGTATGTGCGGTAAAATGCCCGAAGAAATGGGTGACTGTTCTGTAGAGAAATAAGACCTCTATCTGTTGGAACAAATTTTCACATTACTTTTTTATATATTTATAGGAGTCACGTTTATTAACGTGACTTTTTATGTTTTCTATTGGTTATTCGCTTTCGCGAAAATTTCTATTACCAATACAAGTTCGCTTCCTCCAGTTTCGGTAATAGTTTGTGCCAAAAATGAGTCGGCAAATCTTCGAAAAAATATCCCAAAAATACTATCTCAAGACTATCCAGAATTTGAAGTTATTTTAATTAATGACGCATCTTCTGATGATACGGAAGATATTATGGAAGCATTTAAACTAGCCAATGTAAATGTACAGCAGGTAAATGTGGTGAATAATGAGACTTTCTGGGGTAATAAAAAATACGCACTTACGCTTGGGATAAAACGAGCACAGCATAAGCACATGTTATTTACAGATGCAGATTGTGTTCCCGCATCAAATCACTGGTTGCAACACATGGCTTCTTCCTTTAGTGAAGAAAAGGAAATTGTGTTAGGTTATGGAGCTTATGAGAAAATTAAAGGATCTTGGATTAATAAGCTTATAAGATTTGAAACTTTGATGACTGCTTTGCAATATTTTAGTTGGGCAAAAGCGGGTAGGCCTTACATGGGCGTAGGTCGTAACCTAGCGTATACTTCAGATGTTTTTTATGAGCAAAAGGGATTTATCAACCATATTAAAATTCAAAGTGGTGATGACGACCTGTTTGTAAACGAGGCAAGCACGCGAAAGAATACAGCTATCCAATTTTCTGCAGAATCATTTACAATTTCTACGCCTAAAAAAACTTTTGCAAGTTGGATAACTCAAAAACGTAGACACATAAGTACTGCAGTACACTATAAGTTTTTAGAGAAATCATTGCTAGCGCTATTTTATATAAGTCAGTGTTTGTTCTTAGTAGGAGCAATTGCCCTTCTTGTAACTCAGTTTAACTGGCAGTGGGTAGCGCTCATTATTGGTGTACGTTATTTATGTGCATGGATTACTGTAGGTTGTAGCGCTGCGCGTTTGCAAGAAAAAGATTTGACTTATTTATACCCTATTTACGAGATTACGTTGGTATGTGTACAAATGAGTATCTTTATCAGTAACCTTATCACAAAACCCACACGGTGGAAGTAACCCCCGAAAAAATTATTCTAGAAATATCCCGAGCAAAAGAAGGAAAGCAAAGTGCTTTCAATTTTTTGCTTAATTCCTTTTGGAGTGAAGTATATGGATTCCAGCTCAAGCGTACTAAAAATGCTTATGATGCAGAGGATATAACCATCCAGACGTTTTCCAAAGCCTTTTCAAAAATAGATACCTATAAAGAAGAGTATAGGTTTGCCACATGGTTAATTACTATATCAAAAAATATACACATTGATATAATTCGGAAGAAGGAGTCTTCTATACGATCTCATATTTCTGATCGTGATGACGAGCGAGTAAAGAAAGTTGCAGACTTAAATCCATCTCCAGAAGATGTACTCATAAAGGAGCAGAATTTATCTGAATTACTAGCTTATATTAAAACCTTAAAGCCTCATTATCAAGAAATCATTAATTTGCGTTACTTTCAAGAAATGAGCTATAAAGAAATGGCAGAGTATCTTGAAGAGCCTATGAGCAATGTAAAAGTCAAGCTTCTGCGTGCTCGTAGATTACTCGCAGATGTAATTAAAACAGAAGATAATTGAAAGCTATACCCTTTAAAAAGTTAGGGCCAGGATTATTATTTGCTGGTGCAGCTATTGGGGTTTCTCATCTTGTACAAAGCACTAGAGCAGGCGCCGATTTTGGCTTTGGTCTATTGTGGGCTTTGATTCTTGTTAATATTATAAAATATCCCTTCTTTCAGTTTGGGCCCAGGTATGCCTCGGCAACTGGGAATAGTTTGTTAGTCGGTTATATGAAGTTAGGTAAACCTGTTTTGTGGGTTTATTTCTTTTTGACGCTAGCCACTATGTTTACTATTCAGACAGCAGTAACTATTGTAACTGCAGGAATAGCTGTTCAGCTTTTTGGAATAACTAATGACGTCGCGATATGGAGTGTCGCAATTACAATTCTGTGTGCTGCAATACTAGCAATAGGAAAGTATAGGATTCTCGATAAACTAATGAAGGTGATTATTATCACACTCACTATAAGTACGCTGGTGGCTGTCTTTTTTGCTTTTCGCGAAAGCGTAATTAATCAAGGAATGGGTACTCCAGCAAACTTGCTCCAAATTATACCAACCGAAGGAGCAGCTGTGGCATTTCTAATTGCCTTTATGGGGTGGATGCCAGCGCCACTTGATATTTCTATATGGCATTCATTATGGACACTAGAAAAGAGAGATACGGGTAAGGATGCAATGCGCAATTCAATTTTTGACTTTAATATAGGGTATGCTGGTGCGGTAGTGCTGGGTATTTGCTTTATGACCTTAGGAGCATTAGTCATGTTTGGCACTGGAGAGACTTTTTCTCCAAGGGGAGGTGTTTTTGCAGGCCAACTTATCAATATGTACACAGCAAGTCTGGGTGACTGGGCAACCTTGCTTATTGGTGTGGCTGCATTTACAACAATGTTTAGCACCACACTTACTACATTAGATGCGTCTCCTAGGGCGCTAGACGCTACCACCTCATTACTAGGTTTTGGTTTTAAAAAACGAGGGTACTTGTTTTATTTAATCGTCTTAATTCTTGGAACCTGCGGCATATTATTTTTCTTAATAAGCGAGATGGGAGCTCTTGTAAAACTGGCGACCATATTATCTTTTCTTACCGCTCCGTTCTATGCTATTTGCAACTATTTATCCTTTAAGGACGAAAGTATTCCTAAAGAAGCGAAGCTCTCTAAAGGCATGGATTTGCTCAGTATTGTGAGTATAATTGCTTTGTTAGGCTTCAGCATCTGGTATGTTATTACATTGTTTTAATATGCTGAGGCTTTTTTAACCTTTAAAATGACGTTGCAACTTTCATTTTAAATTGTATCTAAGTTATATCTTTGCCTCTTATGCAATTTGACTTACTTACAACAGATCCTGCATCTCAAGCGAGAGCAGGAAAACTTACAACAGATCACGGTGTCATTGAGACGCCTATTTTTATGCCCGTAGGTACGGTAGCATCTGTAAAGGGTGTACACCAGCGCGAGCTTAGAGAAGATATTAATCCAGATATTATATTAGGTAATACCTATCATTTGTACTTACGTCCTAAGATGGACATTATGCAGAAGGCAGGTGGGTTACATAAGTTTATGAACTGGGATCGACCTATTCTTACAGATAGTGGTGGGTATCAAGTATACTCTCTTTCTAATAGACGTAAGATTAAGGAGGAAGGAGTGCGTTTTAAGTCTCACGTAGATGGGTCTATGCACTTGTTTACACCAGAAAATGTGATGGAAATTCAGCGCCAGATAGGTGCAGATATTATGATGGCATTTGATGAGTGTACACCATATCCGTGTGATTACCGATATGCAAAGAGGTCTATGCATATGACGCATAGATGGCTAGATCGTTGTATTAATCATTTTAATAAAATCCCAGCATTATACGGTCATGAGCAAGCATTATTTCCTATTGTACAAGGAAGTACGTATAAGGACTTAAGAGCTCAATCTGCCGAATATATTGCAAATGCAGGTGCTTTTGGAAATGCCATAGGAGGACTCTCTGTAGGAGAGCCAGCAGAAGAAATGTATGGGATGACAGAGGTTGTGACTGCTATCTTACCTAAGGACAAACCTAGATATTTAATGGGAGTAGGTACTCCTATAAATATTTTAGAGAATATTGCGTTAGGTGTAGATATGTTTGACTGTGTGATGCCTACAAGAAATGCTCGTAACGGAATGTTATTTACTGCCTACGGTAGTATAAACATTAAAAACCTGAAATGGGAGGATGATTTTTCTCCTATAGATGAAATGGGACTTACTTGGGTAGATACAGAATATAGTAAAGCCTATCTTCGTCACCTGTTTAAATGTCATGAGTTATTAGGAATGCAAATCGCAACCATCCACAATTTAGGATTTTACATGTGGTTAGTGCGTGAAGCTCGTAAGCATATTATTGCAGGAGATTTTGTGACTTGGAAAGAAATGATGGTAAAACAAATGGATAATCGTTTATAATTGAAGATTCTAGATTGGTATATAGTAAAGCGATACATCGGGACATTTGTCACGATGCTTGTGCTGTTTATACCTATAGGTATCATTGTAAACCTTGCAGAGAAGATTGATAAAATCTTAGCAAACGAAGTTCCTTTTGGTGAGGTGGCTTTATATTATCTCAATTTTACAATATACTTTGCAAATCTTCTTTTTCCTTTATTTCTGTTTTTGTCCGTCATTTGGTTTACCTCAAAACTGGCAAACAATACGGAGGTTATTGCCTTCTTGAGTAGTGGAGTATCCTTTTATAGATTCTTAAGACCATATATAATAGGGGCGACCATAGTTTGTGCAGGTGCTTTTTTCTTAGGGACTTATCTTGCTCCTCGTGCAAATAAAGGCTACAACGAATTCATTTTTGAATATCTGAAGAAGAATAAAAAAGATCGAGATACACAAAACGTTTATCGACAGATTGATACAGGAGATTATATCTATGTAAGCAGTTTTACACCACGTACTAAGACTGGGCGTAATTTTACTTGGGAGCATTTTGAAGGCAATAAGATGACTTACAAAATGAGTGCTACACGTATTAGATATAATGAAGAGGATACCACATACACCTTAAATAGTTTTAAGAAGAGAACAATTACAGAGAACGGTGATATACTTGAAAGTAAAGCAAAATTAGATACGGTATTCAATTTTGATATGGATGATCTCACGCCTGTAGAATATATTGCAGAAACCTTGAGTACTCCAGAATTAAGAGAATTTATAGCTAAAGAAAAATCAAGAGGATCTTCTTACATAAGTCGTTATGAAGTGACCTTGCAAAAGCGCTATAGTTTACCCGTCGCAGCATACATTCTCACAATTATAGCAGTAGCTGTAAGCGCTATGAAGCGTCGTGGAGGTATGGGTATCAACCTTGCCTTTGGAATTGTGCTTGCTTTTGTTTTTATATTCTTTGATAAAGTTTTTGGAACACTTGCAGAACAATCAGATTTTCCACCGTTAATTGCTGTGTGGACACCTAACATACTTTTTGCTATACTAGCAGTATATCTTCTACGCAATGCAAAACGATAAGCTTAAGGCATACCTTCATTTTCACCTCATAGTATTTATTTGGGGATTTACAGCAGTACTTGGAGCCCTTATAACCATAGATGCTGTTCCATTAGTATGGTTTAGAATGGGGCTTGCAAGTATATTCATATTTGCTTTTATAAAGATACGAGGGGTATCTCTCGCCGTACCACGTAAAACACTAATAGGTTTTGCAATTGCAGGGCTAGTCATTGCAGTACACTGGCTTACTTTCTTTGGAGCTATTAAGGAATCTAATGTTTCTATTACCCTTGCAATGATGAGTACGGGTGCATTTTTTACAGCTTTACTCGAACCTATATTTTATAAGCGTAAGGTAATCTGGTATGAGTTACTTTTTGGAGCTATCGTTGTAGGTGCACTATATGTTATTTTTGAAGTAGAGACAGCATATCAGACTGGTATATTGTTAGCTTTGCTATCTGCATTTTTATCGGCAGTATTTACGTTGATAAATGGGAAGTTTATAGAAAATCATCATCCTACAAAAATATCTTTTTACGAGTTACTCATTGGGAGTCTGTGTGTGACAGTCTATCTTGTGGTTGCAAGGCCAGATACATTCTTTTCAGCACAGTTTTTTGCTCTACCTACTATGGATTGGGTTTATATAGGGATACTTTCCTCTGTATGTACAGCATATGCCTTTATAGCGGCTGTAGCGGTAATGAAACATTTAAGTCCGTATACAATCATGCTTACCATTAATCTTGAACCAGTATATGGAATATTACTAGCCTTTCTAGTGCTAGGAGATGCAGAACAAATGAGTACAGAATTTTACTATGGTGCGCTTGTAATACTCGCTGTAGTTATTGCTAATGGAGTGCTTAAGAATAGTAAAAAATTCAAGGCTGTTAAAGAGGCTTGAGTCTCTTAAGAAAACCATTATATTTGTAGACTATACCTAACCGAAAGTAAAGCGCCTTTGCGCGTCTTAAAACCTTGAGAATGGAATATTTAGATTTCGAATTACCCATCAAAGAGCTTGAAGAGCAACTGGAAAAATGTGCCTTAATAGGCCAAGAGAGTGATGTAGACGTTACCCAGACTTGTAAGCAAATAGAAAAAAAACTAGCCGCAGCCAAAAAGGATATCTATAAAAATCTTACCGCTTGGCAGCGTGTTCAATTATCGAGACACCCTAATCGTCCTTATACATTAGATTATATAAACGCTATCTGTGGTGATACCTTTTTAGAGCTTCATGGAGATCGTAATGTAAAAGATGATAAAGCAATGATAGGTGGCCTGGGAAAGATAGGTGATCAGTCATTTATGTTCATTGGCCAGCAAAAGGGATATAACACAAAAACCAGACAGTACCGTAACTTCGGTATGGCAAACCCTGAAGGATATCGTAAGGCGTTACGTCTTATGAAAAGTGCCGAAAAGTTTGGAGTACCTGTAGTTTCTATTGTAGATACACCAGGAGCATACCCAGGTCTAGAAGCAGAAGAGCGTGGACAAGGAGAAGCTATCGCCCGTAACATTCTTGAGATGACACGTCTTAAAGTGCCTATTATCGTAATAATTATAGGTGAAGGAGCAAGTGGTGGAGCCTTGGGAATAGGCGTTGGTAATAAAGTATTGATGCTTGAGAATACTTGGTACTCTGTAATTTCACCAGAGTCATGTTCTTCAATTTTATGGAGAAGCTGGGAGTATAAAGAACAAGCAGCAGAGGCTTTAAAACTTACTGCTACAGATATGAAAAAACAAAAGCTTATTGATGAGATTGTAAAGGAACCATTAGGTGGAGCACATGCAAACCGTCCAGAGGCTTTTCTTACTGTAAAAGAATCAATATTAAAAGCTTTTGACGAATTTAAGAACTTATCACCAACAGAACTGGTGGAACAAAGGATGAATAAATATTCAGAAATGGGAGTCTTCAAAGGCTAACAAGACCTTTTTCACTTGATGCCATAATCCGCGCTTTTCCAGTGCGGATTTTTTTACCCTTATTAACAATATTTTCTAGTTATTAACAGTTCAATTGTTAATGACCTGTGAGTACTACGCTTTCGCGAAAGCGTATCTCGCATAACTATTTATTTACTTTCGTAGCTATGGAACAAACTAAGCCGAAGCCAGCATATAACACTTCTAAAGGTCAAGTAATTAGCCTGGAAAAAGGGAAAATACCACCGCAAGCAATTGATCTTGAGGTTGTTGTGCTTGGTGCGCTTATGATTGACAAGAAAGGTGTAGATGAAGTAATTGACATCTTATCACCAGAGGTTTTTTATAAAGATCAGCATAGACATATTTTTGAGGCGATAAGAGTGCTCTTTGAAGAAGGGCAACCAGTCGACTTATTAACTGTTTCTGAGCAACTTAAGAAGATGGGTAAGCTGGATGTAGCTGGAGGTGATTATTACCTTATCCAACTCACACAAAAAGTAGCTTCTTCTGCACACATAGAGTATCACGCTCGTATCATCTTACAGAAGTTTATACAGCGTTCACTCATTAAAATTTCTAATGAAATTATTGAAGAGGCGTATGATGAAACTACAGATGTATTTGATCTTCTAGATACTGCAGAAACAAAACTGTATGAAGTAACTCAAGGAAACGTAAAACGTAGTTCTGAGAGTGCTCAGAACCTTGTAATACAAGCAAAAAAGCGAATTGAAGAGATAGCAAATCAAGAGGGATTATCAGGTATTCCTACTGGTTTTCATAAGGTAGATGAGCTTACCTCTGGATGGCAACCATCAGATTTAATTATCGTTGCAGCTCGTCCAGGTATGGGTAAAACAGCGATGACACTTACGATGGCTCGTAACATGGCGGTAGATCAGAATATACCGGTAGCATTCTTCTCACTGGAGATGTCTTCAGTACAGTTGATTACTCGTTTGATTTCGTCAGAAACGGGATTATCTTCAGAAAAACTAAGAACAGGAAAGTTAGAGAAGCATGAATGGGAGCAGCTCAATGTGAAAGTAAAAAGCTTAGAGAAAGCCCCTTTATTTATTGATGATACACCATCGCTTTCTATTTTTGACTTACGTGCAAAGGCAAGACGTCTCGCATCACAGTTTGGGATTAAAATAATAATGATTGATTACCTGCAATTAATGACGGGTGGTTCTTCTCAAAAGGGTGGAGGTAACCGAGAGCAAGAAATCTCGATGATTTCTCGTAACCTCAAAGCACTTGCAAAGGAACTTTCTATACCAGTAATTGCGCTGTCACAGCTATCACGTGCGGTGGAGACGCGTGGAGGTAGTAAAAGACCTTTACTTTCTGACCTTCGTGAATCTGGAGCGATAGAGCAGGATGCAGATATTGTATCTTTTATCTACCGTCCAGAATACTATAAAATTGAAGAATGGGATGATGATGAGCGTAGCCCAACAGAAGGACAAGGAGAATTTATTGTAGCAAAACACCGTAACGGTGGTCTTGATAACATACGTCTTAAGTTTGTTGGTCACTTAGGTAAGTTTGACAACCTTGATGACTTCTCTACGCCATACGAGTTTGCAAGTAGTATGAATGCTGCCGCAAATGATGATACTTTTAATCCTAATGCACTACCTAGTGCAGATGATGCCTTTGGAGGCCCACCACCAGGACTTCCAAGTGAGAATGAGGATGACGATGTTCCTTTTTAGAAAATGATATGATTATAGAAAAAGCCTCAATAGTATTGCTATTGGGGCTTTCGTGTTTTCTTGCGTTAAATTTCGCTTTCGCGAAAGCGTTATAAATCATCACACTAGAGTTGCAGATAAACGCAAGGGAAGTATCTCAAATTCCAGGTTTCTAAATGATCGTGCTATTTATTTCTACGTACAAAATATGTACATTTTTTGATTCATCCCTTATTTCAAGTCTGTTGAATTGCACATGAGGTGTGTTTATATTGTTAACCTAGCCACAGCGTTTGACGTAGTATACTAATGTTAAAATAACATACCACTTGGTTTCATAAAACTACTTTAACTTTAGAATAACTCAGACTTTAATTATGTGTCACAAAATCAAACACATATTTTTATGAGTAATCCATCTAATAAAAGGAGACTTTTTCTAAGAAATACATTGCTAGCTACCGGCGGTATAATATTGATTCCTAACTTTATAAGCTGTTCTAATGATGATGATCTAACGTTGAATAATGCGATCATACCGGATAACCTAACGACATCTAATTTTGAACTTGGCGTAGCAAGTTTTGACCCTACTAGTAATCAGGTTATTATCTGGACACATTATACTACAGAAGCAAGTCAGGCAACGATTACTTATGAATTAAGTACAGATATAAATTTTAATACTATCGTAAGAAGTGGTGAGGTGATTACAGACAGTAGCCGTGACTTTACAGTTAGTGTTGAGGTACAAGATCTGGAGGCAGGTCAAAAATTATATTATCGCTTTGCAAACCTAGAAGATAACACTGTTTCTGTAATAGGAGAGACTATTACTTTACCATCGAGTGGCCTTGATGCAGTATCTATGGGAGTGGTATCTTGTGCAAACTATGCTGCCGGACTTTTTAATGTATATGACGCACTAGGAAATTCTGACGTAGAAATCATAGTCCACTTGGGAGATTATATTTACGAGTATGGAGAGAATCAATATGGAACAAATGAGAATACAGTTGCATTAGGCAGAGTTCCCGAGCCTAATCATGAAATCGTAAGTCTTGATGATTATCGCCAGAGATATCGTCAATATCGCAGTGATGCTGGACTACAATTAGCACATCAAAAAAAACCGTTTATTGCCGTGTGGGATGATCACGAGATTACAAATGACACTTATCAAGATGGTGCCCAAAATCATCAAGATGACGAAGGTGATTTTGATACTCGCAAGCAGGCAGCACTCCAAGCATATAGCGAGTATTTACCAGCAATGACAAATGATGTAAATATCATATATAGAAGTTTTAAGATAGGAGATCTTGCAGATTTAATTATGCTTGATACTCGATTAGTAGGTCGTGATAAGCAACTAGATTTTAATAACTATTTTGGGAGTACTGGTAGTTTTGATTTTACTGCATTTGGTGAAGATCTAGTAGATCCTAACCGTAGTATGCTAGGCGCACAACAAAAGAGCTGGTTTCAGAGTGCCCTAACAAATAGTTCTTCAAAGTATCAAGTAATAGGGCAGCAGGTGCTTATGGGAAAAATGTTTATACCGGCAGAGCTTATCATTACAATAGGAACCATTTTAGGAGAAATAGGAGCAACAGGATCGGTGTTTGCCGGAACTACGGCTTTTTTTCAAGCGCAGCTTACCGAGCTGGTAACGCTTAAACTACGTGTACAAGCAAATGATCCAACGCTTACTGCCCAAGAAATAGGACGTGTGTCTAATACCATTCCTTATAACCTTGATGCTTGGGATGGATACTTAGTAGAACGAGAAGAGTTAATGAATAGCTTTGTGGGGAAAGATGTGGTTGTTCTTGCGGGAGATACACATAATGCGTGGTATAATGATCTTACCCTGCAAGATGGAACTGCTGTTGGTAAGGAGCTTGCAACAGCTTCTGTTAGTTCGCCTGGTTTTGAAGGTATTTTAGGAGGTGATGCAGCTACAATTACAGGATTTCAACAAGCAATGACCATTCTTATAGATGGACTTAATTACTTTAATGCAACTGAGCGTGGCTATCTTAAAGTAACTTTAAGTGGTTCTGGAGTGCAGTCAGATTGGATTTTTATTGATACGATTGCTTCTTCAAATTATATAGCACACACAGGTTTTTCTGAGAGTTTTTAGTTAAACCAGAGTAAATCAATGATTAGAACCCTTATTATTATATAAGGGTTTTTTTTGTGCACGATTTTTGTAATTTCAACGTTATAAAATTGACAATGAAGAAACTACTTATATTATCCTTTTTGATATTGAATTTCGCTTTCGCGAAAGCGTCATATATCCTCATCCCTATGGATATAGAGACTCAAAGGGAGCATCTTAAAGCATATGGAATTACGTACTGGTCACTTGATAAAAACCAAAAAGTAAAGTGGTTACTTAACTATAGAGGTGGCTCTTTCTTACTGCCAGATACCGAAGAGGTACGCCGCGAGTGTACGATACGTGGTGTATCTTATGAAGTATTATCAGACTCACAAACGGAACAAATTCTTACAGAGATTGCGAGTCCTTCTCAAAATATGGAAGCTGTCGTGCTAGAAAAAGCGCCAAAAATTGCCGTGTACACACCAGACAGCAAAGTGCCTTGGGATGATGCAGTAACAATGGTGCTTACCTATGCAGAGATACCTTACACCACTATTTACGATACAGAAGTGCTTAGTGATCAGCTTATTTTATATGACTGGTTACACTTGCATCATGAAGATTTTACGGGGCAGTTTGGAAAATTCTATGGCTCTTACCGCGCCTCGCCTTGGTATATAGAAGAGAAAAAAACTGCGGAAGGCCTTGCTACCAAATTAGGTTACGATAAAGTCTCAAAGGAAAAAGGCGATGTAGCTCTTAAGATACGTGACTATGTTGTGGGAGGAGGTTTTATGTTTGCCATGTGTAGCGCGACAGATAGTTTTGATATTGCCCTCTCTGCCGAGGGAGTAGATATTTGTGAACCAATGTTTGACGGAGATCCTAGCGAACCAGGATATACTTCAAAAATAGACTTCCAGAAAACATTTGCTTTTAAAAACTATACCCTAGAGCGTTCTCCTACTACGTACGAGTTTTCGTCTATTGATATGACGCGCAAGCGTAAGATTCCTTTTCAAACAGATTATTTTACCTTAAAAGATTATAGTGCAAAATGGGATCCTATTCCTACGATGCTTTGTCAAAATCATACTGCACTTGTAAAAGGCTTTATGGGACAGACTACCAGTTATGATCCAGAGACTATCAAGTCTAATGTGTTAGTAATGGGTGAAAACCTTACTAATGGTGAAGCGAGATATATTCATGGGATTAAGGGGAAAGGATTCTTTACTTTTTATGGAGGTCACGATCCAGAAGATTACCAGCACAGAGTAGGTGATCCTAAGACAGAGTTAGAGCTGCATCCTAACTCGCCTGGTTATCGTTTGATTTTAAATAACGTACTGTTTCCAGCAGCACGCAAGAAGAAACAAAAAACCTAATAACATTGAGTAGAGTATTTATCATACTATTTGCAATAGCCTTTGTGTCTGTCTCTGATGCTCCAGAGCGACTTGCTTGGCATAGCCAGCGAGTACTGCAATGGTCAGATTTTAAAGGAACACCAGATTCTTTAGAGCGATGGGCTGCTAGTTCTAGCACGGGTCTTAGTCAGGGATATGCTTCTAATGGTGATGGTTATATAGACAAAGAAAGTCTTACAGTCACGGCTCATTTCTATCCGGAGTACTCATGGGTGCGACATCAAGAAAAGAGTAAGCATCTTCTGGCTCATGAGCAAACACATTTTAATATTACAGAAGTGTATGCACGTAAGCTTGAAGATAAAGTAGCCGCGTTTACGTTTACATCAAATAGTCTTGAAGAAATAAAAATGCTTTATAAAGAAGTAGAGGAAGAGCGTGTCGCTACTCAGCAATTATTTGATAAAGAAACAAACCACTCGATTGACCATATGAAAGAAGTACAGTGGGAGCTTAAAGTTGCAAGATGGTTAAGAGGAGATTTTGAAGAATAGAAAACTAAATACACATTCTAACACATAAAAAAACTGGATTCTCATTCTTGAGAATCCAGTTTTCTGTTTCTTATCCTAAAGCCTAAAGCTTATGCTTAGTTGTAGAAAGGTACTTCTACACGAGCATTACCCCACGCCATGTGAAGGTGAGCTCCTTGATCTACAGGTGTGAATTCCATTCCAAAATACTCAATAGACTCATCTGCTTGTGTTACTGGAACCGTGATACGAGCTACATCATTTGCTTCTTTGTAAAAGTAAGATCCCCATACATTCAGATCAGAGCTTAAAATGATGGTCCACTCAGCACCATTAGGCATTGCATACATTGTGTACGTTCCTGCTTTTACTGGCGTCGTTCCTAGTTTCATATCCTTGTAAAGAG
This sequence comes from uncultured Dokdonia sp., assembly GCA_913060645.1. GTDB lineage: Bacteria > Bacteroidota > Bacteroidia > Flavobacteriales > Flavobacteriaceae > Dokdonia. The sequence goes on from CAJXSW010000006.1 coordinate 27,150, forward strand.
TAATCTCTGCTGCTTCATTTGCACCTAGTCTCCATACTTTACCGTCTGGAGCAAGTTTAGAAAGCTCACGCTCTTTAAGTTGAGGGCGGCTATATGTTACTTTTACTAGCTTATTTGATTCCTTGTAATTAGATGGAAAAGCCGCTTGATCCATTGGGCTTTTATCTACATTAAAATCTTGTGCAGTTACAGAGGGTGCAGCAACAAATGCTAGTGCCACCATAGCAGTCATAAAAAACTTTTTCATAATAGTAATTGTGTTTAAGAGTTAATTAGTCTTGAAATAGCTCTCAAGGCTCCTTCAAAGTTATGCTGTAAGTCTCACAAAAGTGCTAAAACTTTCAAAATGTTTTAGAAGTACGCTTTCGCGAAAGCGTATACCTTCATATTAATACGTTTAATAGATTTATAGTTATAATATGCAACTGTAATTGATGTAATTGTTTTATTAAAGGAAGTATAATTGCATATTTGGCTTATCAATAACAATAAATATATAAAATCATGTGTGGAATTGTATGTGCCTTTGATCTCAAGGAGAAAGCCGAAGATTTACGTCCTCAATTATTAGAAATGTCAAAAAAAATCCGCCACAGAGGACCGGATTGGAATGGAGTTTTTAATAATGATAAAGCCATCATGACACACGAACGTCTGTCTATAGTAGATCCAGCTTCTGGAAAGCAACCGTTATTTTCAAAAGATAAGAGTCTAGTACTTGCGGCAAATGGGGAGATATATAACCATAAGGAATTACGTGAGACCTTAACTGGAGATTACGAGTTTCAAACAGCATCAGATTGTGAGATCATACTCGCACTTTATAAAGAACACGGTCATGACTTTTGTGACAAGCTCAACGGGATTTTTGGCTTTGCGTTATATGACGTAGCCAAAGATGAATATTTTGTAGCCCGTGATCACATGGGGATTATTCCACTCTATATGGGATGGGATCAGCACGGGACTTTTTATGTAGCTTCTGAGTTAAAGGCACTAGAAGGTGTTTGTTCTAAGATAGAATTATTTCCTCCAGGACATTATTACTCTAGTGTAACAGGAGAGCTCACACGCTGGTACTCTCGTGACTGGATGGAATATGATAACGTAAAAGATAACGAGTCAAGTATAGAAGAGTTACACGATGCACTTGCGGCATCTATAAAGCGCCAACTTATGAGTGATGTGCCTTATGGGGTATTACTTTCTGGAGGTTTAGATTCTTCAATCACCAGTGCAGTTGCAAAGCTATATGCAGAAAAGCGTATAGAATCTGGTGATGAGCAAGCTGCGTGGTGGCCACAGTTACACTCTTTTAGTATAGGACTTAAAGGTTCTCCAGATCTAGCAGCTGCTCAGGTGGTAGCAGATCACATAGGGACAGTACATCACCCTATTGAGTTTACGATACAAGAAGGGCTAGATGCTATACGTGATGTAATCTATCATCTAGAAACATATGATATCACCACGATAAGAGCGAGTACGCCTATGTACTTAATGGCTCGCGTGATTAAATCTATGGGAGTAAAAATGGTGCTCTCAGGAGAAGGAGCAGATGAGATTTTTGGAGGATATTTATACTTCCATAAAGCACCAAATGCAAAGGAGTTTCATGAGGAGACTGTGCGTAAACTAGATAAGTTACACATGTATGACTGTCTACGTGCAAATAAATCACTTGCAGCCTGGGGAATAGAAGGGCGTGTTCCTTTCTTAGATAAAGAGTTTATGGATGTCGCAATGCGTCTTAACCCTCAAGATAAAATGATTACTAAGGAGCGTAAGATGGAAAAGTGGATCTTGCGTAAAGCCTTTGAAAAGTATTTACCAGAGAGTGTAGCCTGGAGACAAAAGGAGCAATTTTCTGACGGTGTAGGTTATTCATGGATTGATAGTCTTAAGGAAGTAGTAGATGAAGCTGTGAGTGCTACCCAAATGGAAAACGCTCATCATAGATTCCCTATCCATACGCCTCAAAACAAAGAAGAGTTTTACTACCGTACTATTTTTGAAGAGCACTTCCCGAGTGATGCTGCAGCGCGCTGTGTGCCTTCTGTGCCAAGTGTAGCTTGTAGTACACCTACAGCACTAGAATGGGATGAAGCTTTTAAAAATATGAATGATCCATCAGGTAGAGCTGTTGCTTTTGTACATGATGATGCTTATTAAGAATATGTAAATTGTTAAATAGAAAAACCGCTTTATCTTAAAGGATAAAGCGGTTTTTTAATGTGTGAAATTGAAAGGCTTTTATTTAATCAATACTCACTTTATTAATAGTAAATTTCATATCTCCTAGAGGACCTGTAATTTCATTAATTCTAGAGTTGGTGTAGTATAAATCACCTTTGTAAATACTAAAGGTATCTGCCCAGCGCACTTGGTCACCTTCAATAAGTGTAGATACTTCTTTAGTGTTAGTATCCATTTTCATCACCTTATTATTCTCTAAGTCCGCGAAGTAAAGGTTACTAGCATCATCAAGTATCATCCCGTCTGGTGCACTTGTTTTCTTAACTAGAGACACGCTATTTTCTATATCTTCTTGTGTGCCATTAATAAGTGTTGAAGTTGGGATAGCATATAAGCTATAACCGCTTAGTGCGTGGTAATATAAAATGTCATTATTTACATCTAATGCAATACCATCAGAATGTACTTTGTTCTCCCAAGTACTGCCATCAGGAAATGTAAGTTGGCTTACTTCAGCTTGTGTTGAGGTGTGCTCATTAAGCACTCTTTTAGATTCGCCAGACTCAAGATCTAAAATTACAAGTCCTGCATGTCCAGAGTCTGTAAAGTAAGCTTTGTTGTTTTTTACATCTATACGCACATCGTTTATGTATGAGTCTTTATGGATGCTACTTTCTGTAATAGTGTAGGTGCGTTTTAATGAGTTTGTAGTTAGATCAAATACAAAGATTTTTGGGTTGTCAATCACACCACCAAATAATGGATTACGAGTATCCACTACATATAAATCATTATTGAAAGCGACTACAGATTGTACCGCTACAAAAAGTGAATCATTAACTTCTTTTCCATCTTCCCATGTATTCCACTGTTCGTTAGGGAATGCAGCCGATTCATTATTTTCTAATACTTCAACTACAGAGTTTTCTACACCTTTTCTCCATCTTGGGAAATTAGCAAATATTCTACCTTCATTACTTACCGTAACACCTGTAACTTGTTGTCCCGTAAAAGAAGCTACTTTAGTGATTACTGGGCTTTCTTGAGTTTTCTGTACTTCTTTTGTTTCTGTAGCGTTCTTGCAACTTATTATAGAAAATATAACTAGCAGCGATAGTATTGTTTTATTCATGATATGAGTTTTATAATGTATGGTACTTCTTTAACCTTGCAAAGATAGTACGGCTATTTACGCCTAGCGAATAGAAAGTGTTAGGCTTATTATAAAATTCAAGAAACCTTGTTCAGATCATGTAGTCACGTATTCTTTTAAATCAGAAGTTAAGATATCTGTGAGTTCGCGCTCATTATCAGGATTTGTCTCTGTAAAAATAAATCCAAATACAGGATAGCTATGTATATCTAGTGGTCTTACTAATACTGGTTTTTCAAACTTTGTAGCTATCTTCTTGTAGTCAAAACTTTTGATGTTTTCGGCAGGGATACCCGTGCTATTATCGAGTATAATTATGCTAAAGACTTTATCTTCCTTGCTTTTAAATATCTGGTCCCAGTTAGGTTTTTTGCTTTCGCGAAAGCATACATAAGAATTAAAATCTACAGTAACACCAAGTGAGTCACCCGTAGTACAAAATCCTCCAAAACGTAACGGATTAACCTCAATAGGAGTGATCTTTCCAGAAGCACCTATACGTATCTCTGCATGCGCAGGAAAATTCTTGAGTTGTAATTCTTGTCCTAATGCGTTTAGAAATTCATGTATGGCAGTACTATGTGTGGTGATAATATCTTTTGAGGTGCAATAAACGCGATCGCTAGTGTCTTTTCCAGAAGAGAATAGGTGGTGTAAAATGTTTAAGATTACAACCTCACCATTTGCATTGTGATAGTAATCTATAGCAAATTCTTCTCCTTGAATAAATTCTTCAATAATGAAATATGTGGTGTCCAGCACATTTTTAGGAAAGATGCTTTTGAGCTTCTCTGGGTGTAGCTCTTTCTTTGCTTGTTCCCAATCATGTTGATCTTGAATAATATGAACGCCTATACTGAAAAAGCCAACACTAGGTTTTATAACAAAAGGAAATTTCAATGTTTCGGCATCTAGAAGATGCACATCTGTTAGAGAAAGCTTTTGGAAATAAAAGTCTGGAAACAAGCTTTTTGTAAGTTCTCTGAACAGGACTTTGTCCTTTAAAATATTTATTTGTCGAGCAAGCTGGCTATCTCCCAGGTGCTGTTCTATCCATACCAGCGCGTTTTCTGAATTTGAGTATAGCGTTGTCTCTGGATTATCGTTATAGACAGTTATAGCATCCTGCTCATCAATCCAGTTAAGTGTGTCATCTTGTATGATAGACATCGCAACTGGAGTTGCAATAATGGGGTAGTTATTTTCCTTTATAGTTGCAATAAGAAAATCTGAAGCAAATGGCTTATCTATTAAAAACATAATGATGGTTATTGTGAGGTACTCTAATTAAACTTTAAGCCGTAGCGGTTCCAAAATAAGCGCTTATGCCGCTCAAGATACTTTGTACAGCATATGCGGCTAAGATGAGTCCCATTATTTTACTAATAACTGTAATCCCATAGTTGCCTATGCGTTCTTGAAGTTTATTTGCTCCAAGTAAAATCAAGCAAGTAAGTCCTATCACAAATAGCACGAGCGCTGTAGCTATAAACTGCTCTTGTATGGAGTAAATGTGATTATCTGTCATTAAAACCACTGCCATAATTGCTCCAGGTGAAGCAATAGATGGTATAGCAATAGGGAAAATGGTCACGTGTTTATAATCTGTTATTTTACTCTTTTCTTCTTCTGGTTTGCCATCGCCAAAAATCATAGTCAGCGCAAATAGAAATAGTATTACACCTCCAGAGATTTGGAAGGCATTTAAGGAAACAGACATACCCTCAAGAATGAGTTGCCCTATCACAATAAAAAATAAGAGTATTAAAAATGCTATCACAGAAGCTCTAATAGCAATTTTCTTTTTGTGACGTAAATCAAATTCTTTTGTAGCCTCTAGATATACAGGGATAGATCCTATAGGGTCGATCACTGCAAAAATGAAGAAAATGGAAGTGATGATTTCAGACATTTGTCGCTTTTTATAATGAATTGTAAATGTAGCATTTTCTCATTCTTCATATTCTCAAATTGGAAAACAGCTTGTAAATAATATAGTGCAGCTGTAATATCACGTGCCCTCTTTGTAAACGTAGTACTTGTAATTTAATTTATCCCGATTTTTTGCTAAGATGCAGATATTCAGACTAAAACATTATATTTAAGGCTTATGGCAATAAAAACATCTACAGACGCAGCTTCCTATATTTCTATAAAAAATTGGTCTGAAGATGATAGGCCACGAGAAAAACTAATGATTAAAGGAAGATCTGTGTTATCTGATGCAGAGTTAATCGCTATTTTGATAAGTTCTGGTTCTAGAGAAGAAAGCGCAGTCGCACTCAGTAAACGTATTCTCTCACAGGCCGAGAATAATCTTTCAGAGCTGGGTAAATTTTCGGTAAAGGATTTAATGAAATTTAAAGGAATAGGAGAGGCAAAGGCAGTTACTATTGCTGCTGCGCTAGAACTAGGGAGAAGGAGAAGTGGTGGAGAGACGCTTTCGCGAAAGCGTATTTCTTCCTCAAAAGATGCTTATCAAATTTTACAACCAATAATAGGAGAGCTAGGGCATGAGGAATTCTGGGTACTTTTTTTAAATAATTCTAACAAGGTACTACGCAAAGAGCAAGTGAGTAAAGGCGGACTCACGGGAACGCTAGTAGATGTAAGGTTAGTGATGAAAACAGCTATTGAGCTCAGTGCTGTAGGAATGATTTTAGGACATAATCACCCTTCTGGAACGCTTAAACCATCACAAGCAGATAAGCTACTTACTGCCAAACTAAAGACGGCTGCACAGAGTCTAGATATCCAAGTCTTAGACCATATTATTGTGACCGAAAAGCAGTATTTTAGCTTTGCCGATGACGGCATTCTATAATCACTGCCCGCCTCATGTTACTCGTTTATACGCATAAAATTACACCTCGTGTTTCATATACATTCAAGCATATATGTACACGTATTCTTGGGGTGCCAGTGCAATTTACTAGTAAGCTAGAAGCTTTTATTGCTCACGAGGGACCTAAACTCTCGTATACCAACAAAAAATTAGGTAATGAACTTCACATAAGAAGTACAGACTTGCTCTTTGATCAAGGAGTGCTCTCTATGGATGTAAGTGTGCAAGACTGGGATGGAGTTCCGTGCTTTTTCCAAATAAGAGAAGCCACTACAGAGATTCCTTATGATATTTTTGCAGCCACATTTTACTTATTAAGTAGGTACGAAGAGTATTTACCTCATGTAAAAGATGAGTTAGGACGCTTTCCTGCCTCAGAGAGTCTGGCGGGAATACATGGTTTTTTACAGCAGCCAGTGATCGATATCTGGATACATCGTTTTGCAGCGGTACTAGTAAATAGTTTTCCGGCAATTGAGTTAAAGGACAGCAGCTACCATACACATATGATGGTTACAGTGCCTCAGGCTTTCAAATATAGGAAGCTAGGTGTGTTGCGTATGCTGGGAGGTTATATGCGAGATATAAGTAAATTACGCTTGCGCGAAATTTTAAAACGAACGCAGGTATTATTAGGCGCTCGTAAAGATCCTTATGACACCTTTGGGTGGCTTACAAATGTGCAGAAAAATGAGAAATGTCTCTTTCAGGTATTTTTTCAAGTAGGAGATTATGGTAAGGATGGGAAGAATATAAAGCATTCTAAGCGCAGTTTTCAAAGCACCATAAAAATGGTGGGAGACTATTGCAAAGTAGGTTTGCTGGTTTCACCACAAGCAGCACGTGACAAGATTTCTTTAGGTTTAGAACGTAAACGTCTAGAAGAAATAGAGCACAGACCATTGCGTAATATACACATCTCAAATTTTAAATTGAATTTGCCTCACGTATATCGTGATGCTTTAGATCAAGAGATTCAAGAAGATTTCACCATGGGTTACGAAGGAATTATAGGCTTTAGAGCAGGTACATCACAATCATTCTTGTATTACGATCTCGATTATGAGATACAGACGCCATTAGTGATAAATCCAGTATGTATGCAGTCTGACACCATCATAAATTATAAAAATCACACCATAGATTTTGTACTTCTCAAAGAATTACAAGATCGCCTTAAAAACATAGGAGGAGTATTTAGAATCTCTTTTTCTAATGATTCCTTTGATGATATTTACAGTAAAAAACTCTTTAGACACTTACTAGCAAATGGCTAATATTACAGATATATTTTTTGACCTAGATCACACCTTATGGGATTTTGACCGTAATAGTGGTTTGGCTTTCGCCAAAATTTTTGAAATCAACAATCTTTCTATTAATTACGACGAGTTCTTAGAAGTTTATAGTCCTATAAATTTCCAGCAATGGAAATGGTATCGTGAAGAGCGCATTACCAAAGCACAGCTGCGCTATGGAAGGTTCAAAAAGACTTTTGATAAAATGGGTATCTCTGTAACGGATGATATTATTGATAGACTCTCTGATGATTACATCAATCACTTACCAGAGAATAATTTTCTATTTGATGGTACTATAGAACTACTAGATTATCTAGCGCCTAATTATAAGATGCATATTATTACAAATGGCTTTCAGGAGGTGCAAACTACTAAAATGGAAAAGTCAGGTCTTGCACCTTATTTTAAAACCATGACCACTAGCGAGTCTGCCAATGTAAAAAAACCAAATCCTAAAATTTTTCATGTAGCTATGGAAAAAGCAGGAGCAGCAGCCAGTTCTAGTATTATGATAGGTGATACTTATGAAGCAGATATAGTGGGTGCTATAAATGTAGGGATGGATGCTATCTGCTTTAATTACCACAAACTAGCATTACCGCAAGGAATAAAAGAAGTCAAGAGTATCATGCAGCTTAGAGATCATTTATAGCAATAATAAATGAATAATAACCGTTTTAATCATTTAAGACACAATACGTATCATATATGGGGTATTATAGACGGATAAATTTTGTTATTGTATTACTGCTTCAGCTATTAGTAGTTGCTTCTTGTGTAAGTGATATAGATTTGGATCGTATTGATGAGGTTGTTCTTACCCCAAGAATTGATGCAGATCTTGTTTTCTTTACTCTTAGTGCTTCAGATTTTGAAACTGCAAATACAAATACTGCTCAGTTAGTTGTGCGAGATACAACTAGACTCGAGTTTCTTGATGATAATGTGGTTCAAGAAAATTTAAAAGAAATAGAGCTCACATATCGTTCTGATAATACATTTAATAGCGCTCTTATAAATAGATCTTTGTTTTTAGATGATGCTGGAGTTATTCAATATGAAGTGAGCTTTCCTATAAACGCATCACAAAATGGGGAGGTAGCTACTACAAGATATCAAGTGATTCTTTCTGAAGAGGATATAGAGGCTATTAGGAATTCCATACAGCTAGTAAATGAAGTGACATTATTCACAAATGGAATTGTAAGTGAAGGAGTTTTAACCCTGCAGAGTAAAGCAGTCTATTCATTAGAACTTTCAGACCTTTAATATGCGCGTACTAGCTATTATAATCTTTCTAGTATCACTAAGTACTTTATCTGCACAAAACAGACAACTTCTGTATAATGTGGAAGAGTTACCTCAGTCACTACTAAGTAATCCTGCTAGTGTTATTAATTTTGATAAGCATATAGGCATACCACTTTTATCAGGGTTTTCTGTTGAGGGAGGCTCATCTGGAGTAAGCGCTTATGACCTCTTTAGGTCAGATCGTGATATTAATACCTCTATCGATATTGCCATTGCTGAGCTTGATAATAAGGATTATTTTAGCTTAAATCAGCAGCTAGAGATTTTATCTTTTGGTTGGAGATCAAGAAAGTCTGAGATTTATTACTCTGGAGGTTTGTATCATGAGATAGATGCACTTATCTATTTTCCTAAAGACATCGCAGTTTTAGCCTACAGAGGTAATGCAGACTATATTGATAGAGCGTTTAACTTTTCTGATCTTTCATTTACAGCAGAGTCACTCTCTGTTTATCACTTTGGATTACAAAAAAAAGTAAATGACTCTTGGCAATTAGGTATAAGAGCTAAAGTTTACATGAGCGTAGCAAATGTAAATAGCATAGATAACAGTGGAACCTTTGTCACTAGAAGTACGCCGGAAGGCCCTAATTTTTATAGTCATCAACTTCGTAATGCAAGACTAGGAGTTAACACGTCTGGAATTGCATCATTATTTGATGATGAGGAGTCTACTGATGTTGGTGAAATTGCTAGAAATGCTTTCCTAAGTGATAACATTGGAATGGGGCTAGACATAGGATTTACACACTTTCTCAATGATCAATGGACAGTTACAGGAAGTCTTATAGATATTGGTTTTATAAAACATAAAGGAGATGTGAGAAATTTTAGTGCGACAGGAGATTACGACACGAGTGGTATTGAGCTTGAATTTCCAGGTTCTATACAAGGAGTCGAGACAACTTCATACTGGCAAGAGCTAGAAGATGAGTTTGAGGATGCGGTTATCCTTGAAGACAGCCTGTCTAATCCCTATAGAAGTTGGCGTCCCTTAAAAATAAATGGCTCTATACAATATTCCTTTGGAGAGGATAGGGGAGAGGGGTGCAACTGTAGGTCCCAGTCAAAAAGAATTTACAACAATAGAGTAGGTGCTCATTTATATAGCATAAAAAGGCCTAGAGGTCTTCAAACAGCCTTAACGGGTTACTATGAAAAACAGTGGGGCAATAAGTTGCTATCGCGAGTTACATATACTTATGACAAACGTTCGAGTAGAAACATAGGACTTCTAATGAGTACAAAAATTGATAAATTTAATCTTTATCTTGCTGCAGATAATTTATTAGAATATACAAATCTAGCAAAAGCTAGAGGCGCGAGTTTGCAGCTTGGAATGCAATTAGTGTTTAATAACAAATAATCCCAAAATGAAATTATTACTTAGCTTATTATTTACTGTGTTTATAGGGTCTTCATTAATATCTCAATCTGTTAATGATTACAAATACGTCATTGTACCAGAGAAATTTGATTTCTTAAAAGAAAAAGATGAATATCAATTGAATAGCTTAACTACATTTCTTTTCAATAAGTACGGGTTTGAAGCTTACGTGGAAAAGGCAAGTAATCTTCCGCTAGATTACAAACGTAACGGTTGTAATGTACTCTATGCTGATGTTACAGAATCTTCAGGAATGCTTAGGACCAAATTGCAAGTGAAATTATTAGATTGTAATGATGCTGTAGTCTTTATTTCAGAAGAGGGTTCTAGTAAGCTTAAAGAGTATAAGAAAAGTTATCATCAAGCATTGAGAAGAGCTTTTGAATCTATTGAAGAGCTTAATTATGCGTATCAAGAAAATAACACTGTTGTGGTTGAAGAAAAACCTACTATCACAGAAAAAGTTGAGAGACCTACAGTAGATAATACACCTAAGGTAGAGAATATAGTTAAGTCTACTGCTTCTAGTCAAGAGCAAGTAGGTAATGAGTCACTTGCCGTAAAAGCTGTGTTGGCGGTACAATCTTATGTTAGTACAGATGGTGCTTATGAGGCACTAACTGCTGGTTCATCTATTCAGTTTTTTGAAAATTCTCAAAAAATAGGTGAGGTGACTAATGTAAATGTAGATGCTCCTTTTCAAGTAAAAACAACGCAATTTAGTGGTAAGGGGTATTTAAAGGAAGGACGCCTTATTATAGAGCGAGTAATAAAAGGAATTGCAGATCCTATTGAAATGATCTTTATAAAAAAGTAGGATAATTTTAATATCCATATTTGGAACCCCATTTTTCTTTTAAGCTTTCGCGTAAAGCTTTTTCGCGGGCATTATTAGTAGGTTCGTAAAACCTGATGCCACTTATTTCGGGTGGCATAAATTCTTGCTTTACAAAACTACCTGGGAAGTCGTGTGAATACTTATAATCATCACCATACCCTATTTCTTTCATTAACTTGGTAGGAGCATTACGTAACGGGAATGGCACAGATAGGTCTCCTGTTTGTTTTACTAGCTGTTGCGCTTTTCCAATTGCAAGGTATGAGGCATTACTTTTTGGTGAGGTGGCAAGGTAAGTCACGCACTGACTGAGTATAATGCGTGCTTCTGGATACCCGATTGTAGTTACTGCTTGAAAACAATTATTAGCAATTACCAATGCCGTAGGGTTTGCATTCCCAATATCTTCAGAAGCTGCAATAATAAGACGGCGAGCAATAAACTTCACATCTTCTCCACCTTCTATCATACGGGCAAGCCAATAAACTGCCGCATTAGGATCACTACCGCGTATTGATTTTATAAAAGCAGAAATTATGTCGTAATGCTGCTCTCCAGTCTTGTCATAACGTACAATATTCTGTTGCACTTTAGATTGGACCATATCATTAGTAACAATTACCTCCTTTTGAGGCTCTGTAGTTACTATGAGTTCAAATATATTGAGCAGTTTACGAGCATCTCCACCACTTAAGAATAGTAGTGCTTCCGTTTCTTTAAGTGTTATATCTTTCTTCTTGAGAATGCTATCTTCTGTAATTGCTCTATTAAGTAATAATTCTAAATCTTTCTTGTCAAAAGGTTTTAGAATATATACTTGACAACGGGATAGCAGTGCGGGAATAACCTCAAAACTTGGATTTTCTGTAGTAGCGCCTATTAATGTGACCCACCCACGCTCTACTGCGCCTAGTAGTGAGTCTTGTTGAGATTTTGAAAATCTATGAATCTCGTCTATAAAGAGTATAGGATTCTTTTGAGTAAAAAGTCCACCGCTTTGTTTTGCCTTATCAATAACGTCACGTATATCCTTAACGCCACTGTTTATTGCGCTCAATGTGTAGAAGGGTCTGTTAGATTCTTCAGAGATAATAGTAGCGAGGGTAGTTTTTCCTATTCCAGGAGGTCCCCATAAGATAAGGGAAGGTATTATCCCAGCTTTAAGCGCTTGTTGTAGTGATCCATTAGGTCCTACAAGATGTTGCTGGCTGAGGTAATCTTCTAATTTTTTAGGGCGTAACCTTTCTGCAAGAGGAGTATTCATGTTACAAAAATAGCTATTTTGATGAGGTCTTTCGTGACAATATTACATCTACTTCATCTGTGGGCGTTAATTTGTAGTTAAAGAGATAATCACATTATTATGAACAAAGAAGCAGATTATTTTAAGTTTTATAACGGGGTATTAGTGTACCCATTGTTGTTTGTGCTCGTGATGTGGATTATATTTTGGGTAGAAATAAAGTTCGGCTTAGACTTCACAAGATGGGGTGTTAAACCGCGTACGGTATCGGGAATAAGAGGTGTGATTTTCTCACCATTTATTCATTCTGGAATTAAACACTTATGGCACAACACCGTGCCATTACTTGTACTTAGTGCCGCCTTGTTTTATTTTTATAGGAAAATATCTTGGCGTGTTTTGGCGCTTCTAATACTCTTAAGCGGTGCAGGTACTTGGATGATTGGAAGAGTTTCCTATCACATAGGTATGAGCGGCGTTATATATGCGCTAGTTTCTTTTCTCTTTTTTAAAGGAATTCTAGCAAAGCATTTTCGGCTTATTGCACTTTCCTTAATAGTTGTCTTTCTATACGGTAGTCTCATATGGGGAACGCTACCCACTAGTGAGACTATATCTTGGGAAGGTCATTTATCTGGATTTATAGCTGGAGGATTGGTTGCATTATGCTTTCGCGAAAGCGTACCAAAACCACTCACGTACAATTGGGAAAAACCCGATTATGTTTCAGATGAAGATCCATTCATGCAGCAGTTTGATGAAAACGGAAACTTTTTTGAGCTACCTCCAGAAATTGACCAAGATGGGGAAACGGAAACTATTGTGATAAGTTATGAGTATAAAGAGCCTAAATCAACTGAAAAAGGTGACTTATGAGCGTTGTCTAACTATTTCATAAAGAAAGGCACCACAGGCTACCGAAACATTTAATGAAGCAATAGAGCCCTTAAGAGGGAGTTTTGCCTGTTTGTCTACAATTTTGAGAACGCCAGGAGATACCCCACTGTCTTCACGACCCATTACTATAGCCGTAGGTGGTGTAAAGTCTGTTTCAAATAAAGTAGTCTCAGTTTTTTCAGTCGCAGCCACTACTTGTACACCAGATCCTTGTAGGTAATAAATGGCATCTTTGATGTGGTCAACTTTGGCAATAGGAATATTAAATGCAGCTCCTGCCGAAGTTTTTATAGCAACACCATTTACCGGGGCACCACCTTTTTTAGGGATGATAATACCATGCACCCCTGTACACTCTGCAGTACGTATGATGGCACCAAAATTTCTAACATCAGATAATTGATCTAACAATATAAATAGGGGAGCAGCTTCAGTTTCTACTACAGCATTTACAAGTTCTTCAAAATCATAAAATGAGATTGCGCTTACTACGGCAATTGCTCCTTGGTGATTTTGTTGGGTTAGTTTGTTAAGTTTTTCAATAGGTACGTGAGAAGTCTGTATACCATTTTTTTTGATGAGTGTATTGAGTTCACTCAATAAAGGATTATGTAGTCCTTTTTGAAGGAAAACTTTATCTATTTCTTTACCAGCTTGTATAGCTTCTATGATGGCACGAGTACCAAAGATTTGTAGGTTATTTTGAACGTTCATATGTTATATAAATAAAGGGTCGTTCAAAATGAACGACCCTTAAAATTATCAATAAAATGACTTATTAAAGAACAGCAAAACCAGAGTAAACAGCTTCACCATCCACAGTTGCTTTATTATACGTCGCAACTGGAAAACGACTTCCAGGAGCAGTCCCGGCAGGTATCACAAACTCTAAAAGAGTTTTTTCACCATTTGGTGCAACAAAAAAGAATCTGTTATTTACATCTGCTGCTGGTGCTTCAGTAAATATGGTTACATAAAGTACATAATCCGTATCAGGATCAGCATTAACAGTAAGTACATCTTCATAACGACTTCCGGTTCCAGATGAATCAAAAATAGTCGTAAAAGCTTGATCAATAATTTCTAAATCAAAATCATTTTCAGATGGATTTACCCAGTCATATAAGATATTTAAGCCACCTGTATTTAAAGCTGGTGTTCTATCATAAAATGCTAATGTTGCCTCTTCAGAACTTGTTGCTACCGTGTCTCCTCCGGAAGGAACAAATACTTCTTCATCGTCCTCATTTATAACAAACTCTCCTCTTCGTGCGCCAATAATCTCTGCTCCAAAAGTACCCGATTGATCGTAAGAAAAACTTGGTCCCGTTTCTGGAATCGTAATAGTTCCTTGGGCATTTGTCGCTCCGGCTGTTACTATAGCAAAGCTAATTGTAACCTCGGGTCCTTCTTGAGATACCACTGTAATCTGCTTAGGTCCTTCTGAGGCTGAATTAAGTGTAGCATTGTATGTTGCAACGTCCCCTCTTCCAAAAAAGGCCTCGTTTTCAAAGCTCAAACTTGCTGTTTCTTCGCTTTGCGCTGGGATCACAGGTTGTCCAATCCCTTCGTCATCATCTTCACAACTCACTGTGAAGGTTATAGCCGCAATGGCTAAAGAAAATATTTTAATATTAAATTTCATATCAAAAGTTATTTATTGTTTTTCTAAAATAAAATCATGAGGATTACCAGAAAGAGGGGTAAAATTAAGCCTTAAGTCAATAATACCATTTCCAGCACAAGGTAAAACTAATCCATCAACAAAAAGATAAGTATTTACACCAAAGCCAGCACTCTCTGGTAGAGAAATACCATCTCCGTTAACACCCAATACAGATCCAGTTTCAGGATCAAAAGTTACAATAAGATCATCAGATCCAAGTCCTGTAAACTCTCCACCAACAATCGTTACTTGATTATCGCCAGGTCCAGCAACAATTTCTCTTACAAAATCAGTTTCTCCAAAAAATGCTGCAAAACTACTCGCCGTTACATCGTAAGTACCGACGACATCATCAGTGGTAAAAGCGGGACAAGCCAGAGTAAAGCTAAAATTCATAGCACTGTTGTAGGATCCAGCGTTAAGTAATGGATCATTAGTATTTCCTATTCCTAGTGTTAAGTTCTCATCATCAAACGATGGTAATAAACCAATAAATTCATCTCCATCAGCATTAGTAGCGGTCGCTACAAAAGAAAAACTATCACCAAAATTGATATCGTCTAAACCTACGCCAAGTGCTGTTGCGATTGTAGGCAAATCGATAGTAAGGTCTGCAGGAAATGAAGTGATAACAAATACATCCTCTGCTATCAAAGTGTTTCCACTGATAGATGCCGTAACATCTAAGCTATAAGAAACTGCATTTCCATTAAAATCTTCTATAGGTAGCGTAAATCCAGCAGAATCTGGTTCAGCATAGCTAACTGTAGACGGTGCTGTAGTACCAGTTTGAAATCTGATAAATACACCGTTATCCAGTTCTGGTATCACCGAATTAGGTACATCAGCTGCAATTCCAGTATCATCATCATCACAAGAGACTAATCCAATGGATAGTCCGAGGAATAATAAAATTAGTATTTTAAAATTATTTTTCATTTTATTTCTTTTTATTAATCAATAAACCCTAATGGATTAACATCCCAAAATACACGATCGGTAGGACCATTTTGAGTTATGTTCTGATTGTTATTAACTACGTTTTGACCAAATACAAATACTCTTGGAAAAGGGCCTGCTGGAAAAACAGGAGATTGAATGCTTGATAGACTACTTGGATTAGATGGATCGATAGGCATTCCTGTTCTTCTGTACATATTATAAGCCTCAACACCATTTCCAAATAATGATAAGAAATATTCTCTTTCAATAATGAAAAGTTGTTGATCATCGTCTCCAGCGGCAGTATTAAACTCAAGAGTAACGGCGTCTAGGTAATCTTGAATAGCGTCTGAGTCCATTTCTGGCGCTCCTGCAAAACCGCTAACTTTTTCAAAACTTTGTGTTATCGCGATGGTCAAATAATCAAGAGGATTTCCGTTTACTCCGTACTGTAAAGCCCCTTCAGCAAGAAGAAAATGAGTAAAAGAGGAATTGAAAATGGGTTGTATACCTGCTCCTCCAGCATTTACACTATTAGGAGCCGAAACGAATTGGTCGTTATCAAAAGCCCCGCCACCAGGATAAATTCCGTAGGTTGTTCTTAAGATATTATCCGCTGGTAATCCTTCATTATCTGCGTGATCTCTCGCCCAGTAACCTTCACCTAAATAGCAATAATCGTAGGAAGGATTTCCTTCACAAGGTATTTCTTGACCTTCAGGATCTGTTCCTGTTTGTCTGTACAGATAATAGTCTAATCTTGGGTCTTCTAACGCCTTTGAATCCTTTAATAAGTAAACTAAATAATTACTTTGATATGTAGAAGCACCATTGAGGTAGTTACCGGTAAAGAATGGGTGACGACTTTCAACGGGAGGTCCCGTTTGTGTATACCCAAAATTAAAATCTTCATCAATATTATCAATGATGTTTCCTGAATTCAAAATTGAATTAATCGCCGCAGCAGACTCACTAGGATTTGCTAACGCAAGATTAGTGTAGGCTCTAATTTTCAAAGTATTACCTAAAGCTATCCATTTTGAAGCATCGGCATTATAATAGAAATCCGTTAAAGGTAAGTTTAATGTCGAACTATTAAGAAAAGATTGTGCATCATCAATTAGCGCTATAGCCTCTTGGTAAATTACTTCACCAGAATCTACAGCTGGTTCATTTATATCAGGGTTATTTGCTTCTGAAAGAGGCACGTCATTCAAATAATCAACTAATAAAAATAAGTTAAAAGCTTGAACGGTCTTAGCAATTCCAACGTGTAAAGGTATATCACCACCGCCATCATTGATCTCTTCTAAAAGAGCGACGTTGGCAAAATTTCTATAACTAGTAGCATATTCACCACCAGCTCCATCTAAATTACTAGTATTAACAACTGAACCATATGTAGAGAACAAATTCTCCATACGAGTTATATCTCTAGAAGGACCGTTAAAGCCATTCCATATACTTGTGAAATTTAGAAGTACACTGTTTAATACGAAATTAGGGTCAGCATCATCTACACTTAAGTTGTTTGGATCTGTCGTTAAATCCAATTCTGTAGATTCACAGGCAATGAATGTGAGAGCAAATATTGCTATCATTGCCGAAATTTTAAATTTTATATATTTCATTGTTCTTTTTTTAAAAAGTTGCTTTAATTGCTAGAGCAAAACGTTTTGTTGTTGGTCCAGTTTGGAAATCTAATCCTTGACCATTACCAACTCCAGTACTTAATTGCTCTGGATCAAAATTAATTGCATCTGGGAAATTAAACGCTTTTACAAATAAGTTTTGTCCACTAGCAGTTAATGATAATTTACCAAAAGGTGTCTTTTCTAAAAACTTTTTTGGGATATCATAGCCAAGAGAAACCTCTCTAATTCTAAAGTGCGTGCCATCGTAAATACCTTGACTAGCAGGATCAACAACGTTTAAGAAAAATAGGTCATTTGCTCCTATCTGGATGTTATTAGGGATTTTATTCCCATTTGCATCTAATATTGGATTTCCAGTTGCAGGATCTGCTAAAACTCCAGGTATGACATATGTGTTTTCACGTCCTCCCGAATTAGCAGTTGTAACACCACGTCGTAATAATTGAGTAGCTGTTTGAGAAAATATATCTCCACCTTGAACATACTCAAATTGACCGCTTAGTGTGAGCCCTTTATATCTGATAGAATGAATCGACGTCAATCTAAAATCTGGATTAGGATCTCCAATTATTTCAATGTCTTGATTAAAATCATCAACAGTATTGAATATAGCGCCACTTGTAGGATTTATCAGGAGGTTACCTTCATCATCCCTGGCAGCTGCAGATCCCTGTATAACACCTAGTGGTTGATCATTAATCGCAAAGTTACCTAGTGTAGTAAATCCAGCAAAATTAATGTTCTCTACAGGTAAATCGGTAACAGTAGTTTCATAAGCATCAAATATGTTGTTAATGCTATATTCAAAATTACCATTTTGAGAACGAAGAGGAACTAAGTTTAGAGCTATCTCGATACCTTCGGTTTCAAGTGTTCCGGCATTTATCAGCGTACTAGTAAAGCCAGTTGAAGGTGATAAACTTTGGTTTAGGATCTGATCTTCTGCTCTTCTCGCATATACTGTTGCATCTAAACTAATTCTATTACTAAAGAAATTGGCTTCAACACCAAGTTCAACCTCACTCTGAAGCTCCGCATCTAGGTCTGGATTAGGCCTAACATTAGCAAGACTATTGGTACTAATATTTCCAACTAGTGGCGCATTAAATGCCTGTGCAGTTGAAAGAAGTATCGCTCTTGTGTTAAAAGGTCCAGGGAAACGGGCAGAACTACCGTAACTTGCTCTAAGTTTTAAAAAATCTAAAGCACCAGCTCTTAACCCTGTAAATGTAGATGTAGGTATCCAGCTTAAAGAAGCTCCAGGATAAAGAATTGATCTATTATCTTCTTCAAGTGTAGAACCCCAATCATTTCTTGCTGTTAGGTTAACAAATACTTGGTTTTTGAAATCTAAACTTACATTAGCATAAGCTCCTAAAACGTTTTGTTCACTTTCAAAATCTAAATTACCTACAAACGGATCATTATTATTTTGCGTAGCAAAGTTTCTTGTAGTAAATACATCAAATACGATTTGATCTGTACTAGAAGTTCCGAAAGTATTGTTTCTATCATTTCTGAATTCCGCCCCAACCGAAGCTTCTAAACCAATGGCATCAGATATTGCGATATTCGAAAATGTCAAACTTACATTTTGATTAAATATACGGTTTCTTGACTGAATCTGTCTTAAATAACCCTGCTGGTAAGTAGCGTCACCAACAGCCCCTTTGTTTACGCGACGTTCTTGATAATCATTATAAGTATCAAGGCCTAAACGATAATTAAGGGCAATATTATCAGTGAAAGCATAATTAATACCAGTAGAAATGAAAGCTCTATCTGTACGATTTGTGTCTCGAGCATTATTAACTAACCAATATGGATTATTTTGATCAGTTCTGTAGTAAACATTCTCCCCAGTTACAGGATGTTGGAATGGTAAACTTGCTAAGTCGATCTGACGAGGGACAAATAACGTTCTTTCAAAAATAGACAATGCCCCACCAGCGTTATTTGCACCAATTGGAGGTGTTGTTATTAAGTTATTAGATACTAAAATAGATCCGTCAAAAGTTAATTTATTTGTAAGCTGAGCTCTACCTCCTAAACCAAAGTTATATCTTCTCAAATTGTTTCCTGGAATGTAACCATCTTCATCAGTATATCCAAAACTTGTATTGTAAGATACTTTATCAGTAGATTTCGAAACATTCACACTCGTTGATAAACCAAAACCAGTTCTAAAGAAATCTTCTGCAGCATTCGCTGGTTTATAGTCTACGAATAAACCTTGGAATTCTGGGAAAACGTCTGGAAAAGCAAAGTTACCATTTTCCTCCGCATTGTAAGGGTGAGGTACTTGATCTAGACTATTAAAGTTTGCTCCCCAGTTACCAACAAAAGCTGGATTGAAAATATTATCAGCTCCCTGTCCATACTGATTTTGAAAATCTGGAAGGTTTGATATTGAAGTTGCGTAGGTAGTTTGAGATACAGATACCTCAAATTTCTTATCAGCAATTGTAGAGCTTCCAGTTTTAGTTGTAATTAATACAACACCATTTCTCCCGCGCTGACCATAGAGTACAGAGGCACTTAAACCTTTTAAAACGCTCAGAGACTCGATATTATTAGGGTCTAAATCCAAAAACCTACTTGAGGATGTAGTACCACCGTCTCCGAATCCTGCGCCGTTACTATTAGTTCCAGCGTCGAAAGGAACACCATCAACAATGAAAAGAGGTTGATTATTACCATTAATAGATGATTTACTTCTAATGATAAAATTTGTTCCAGATCCTGCGGCACCAGAAGTACTTGTTATCTGAACACCCGCCACTTTACCGTTAAGTTGCCTTACGACATCGGCATCAGGTTTCGATTCAATAGTTTCAGCACCTAATGTAGTTACTGCATATCCAAGAGCTTTCTTTTCTCTTTTAATACCTTGTGCAGTTACAATCACTTCTTCAAGTGCATTGTCTGCAGCCAAACCTATATTGATAGTTGTTTGACCACCTACTGTAATTTCTTTTGTAGTAAAACCTACAAAACTAAAAACAAGTACATCTGTTGCACTTGCTTGAATTGAGTAGTTACCATCAAAATCTGTTTGGGTTCCGGTTGATGTTCCCTTAATAATGACATTTGCACCAGGCAAAGGACCATTTTCTTCGGTAACAGTTCCGGAAACTGTTGTCTGTGCAAAGGAAACTTGCACTACAAACGCTAGTAATAGCGTTAAAATTCCACTAAACTTTGTTTTCATTTTTATAAATTATTTGAATTAGCCGTTTCAAATTAAGTCATAAAGAAGTCTAATTAGTGTTTTTTTAACGAAATTGGCAGATCCTTAACAAAATTACTTATTTTAATCATATTGTTTAACATATGAATACTTAAGAAACTGTTAATGAGAAATTTAAAATCACAAAATTTAACACTTGTTAAATTATTAATAAGTTTTGTTTAACGTTGATTTTTATTTTTATTTTAATTTTTGAGTCTTATATTCAATGTAAGGGTGACTTAAGAATTGACGTCTAATGTTTAAAAATTTTACGCCTATCTATCTAATATTAGTATACATAATACCTATTTAATGTGTTGTTGAGTTGTTAATGCATTTCATTTTCTGCTTTCGCGAAAGCATTTTGCTACAAATAAAAAAAAGGCTATCTAAAGAATTAGATAGCCTTTTAATTTTCAACCCTTAATCTAGATTAAGCGGTTATGTAATAAGAGAATTACGGTTGAACCTGTAGTTTTAATCTCAAGGAATTAAATGGTGGTCCAAAGTTATCATTATCAATATTTATAATAATTTGATTAATACATGTTAGAACTCTTCCTGAAATTTTAGTGGTAGGTATAGGTGTATCTCCATTTTCAAATGAAACCCCGCCGTCACTTGATTGGTCTGATATTACAAATCCAGTATCAAGATCAATAGTGAGAACTGTATCAGTTCCACCAACATCTGGTGAAATTCCTCCAAGAATAGTAATCTGGTTATCTTCTGGTCCAGCTATTACAGTTCTAAGATCTGAAAAGGTAGCTGGCACATTGAAAGCTTCAAGAAGAGGGTTTTCTAATGTTACAGCAGAGCCAATAACTTGAGAAAGATCAACAGAAGGACATTCTATTGCTAAACCTAAAGTTAAGCGATCCTCACTTTCAGTTAGAATCTCAGCTCCTTCTACAGAATCAAGATTCAATACAATAACATCAGTTAAAGCAGGTAAGTTTGGTGATCCTAATGTAGTAACTGTGAAATCCACAGTAAATTCACCAGCAGGAATAACAAGACTTAACGCGCTCACGGTATATAGTTCTTGTGATAAAGTTGTTGCATCTGCGTCAACCGATATTTGCACCGATCGATCTGAAGATGTTACCGTTGAAACTCCAACTGTAAAAGTTTTGGTTGTTTCTACTGCGGGATTAAATACTATTGTAGGAGTTGCAGTAGCTCCACTAAACCCAGCAATTGCTCTACCATTTTGAGCATCTACTTGAGGGATTTCTGCGTCCTCACATGAAGTAAGAGTCATAAATCCTACTAGTAAACTAGCGGCGATATATTTTAATTTATTCATAATATAAATATGTTTTAAGATTAGTAACCCTCGTTTTGAGTGTAATTTGGATTAACATTGATCTCAGCTTGAGGAATAGGAAGTTGGAATCTAAAGTTACCAGCTTCTAAAGTTTGTGTTGTGTTTGGTGTTCCTGTTCCATTTGCTAAGTCTCCAAACGTTCCTCTTTCGATAGCGTCACCACGTCTTTTTAAATCATAAAAACGGTGACCTTCAAAAGCAAGTTCAATTCTTCTATTTGTCTGGATAGCATCCTCAAGATCTTGTCCAGTTTCAGTTCCTATAGTAAATGGTGAGAATCTCTGCGCTCTTAGTAAATCTAAAGTTTGAAGGGCGTCGCCTTCTAGACCTAACTCAAATTGAGCTTCAGCTTTGTTTAAAATAGCTTCTGCTACTCTTAACGCTTTGATATCAACACGACCATTCACTTGCTCAGTTTCTCCAATGAACTTATTAATTGCGTTGTAGTCATTTCCTTCATTTTCAGCTGCGAATGTTATAATATTCGTGCGGACATCCGAAAATTGTAAAGAATTAAATAGTCCAAAATCAACAGCAAATTCTGAAACTGTAGAACCATCAATAGTTTGACTGTAAATTACACCAACGTTATTAAAATTACTTTCAGAAGCTGTGTTTACAGCAAACTCTACAAGTAAACCTGCGTCATTTGAGTCTGTGTAAACACCTGGTATTTCAATTCTAGTAGCTAGAGGTGCTGTGATTTCATCTACAATATCAATAACAGCTTGATTATTTCCAGTATATAGGTATACTCTACTTAACATCCCTCTTACAGAGTTTTTATTGAAAGCTCCTTCTACTTTATCTTCATCAACAAGAGTTGTCTCATCAATAAGGTCTAGTGCATCAGTAAGGTCAGCAATTATGTTCTCATAATTACTAGCTACGGTTTCTCTAGATAATTGACTTAACGCATCAATAGGTTCTTTTATGTAAGTAATACCAAGCGATGCGTTCGCATCTGCACTTTGTGTAGGTATTTTTCCATAAGTACGCACTAGATCTAGGTGAGCAAATGCTCTACCTGCAAGGGCTTGTCCAAGAATATTATCTCTTTCTGCCTCACCATCAATATTCTCAATTTGAGATATGATTAAGTTTGCTCTACGAATCGTCGTATATGCACCATTAAAAACACTAGTGATGTAACCACCATTATTTGCTCCGTAAGTGAAGTCAGAAAAAACCTGGTTTGATCCTCTTCCAGTTCTAGCAATAATTGCATTGTCTGATAAAATATCTGGAAGTCCTTGAACTCCAGACCCATTTGAGTAATAATTAAAGAATGAACTGTACATTCCATTAATAGCTACCTCAAAATTATTTACACTATTATAAAAAGTATCTGCATCTCCTTGTGTAAAGGGTGCTATATCTAATTCATCATCACAAGACGTAAGTCCTAGGGTCATGATGAAAATCGTAATAAAAGTTTTTATTGTTTTCATATTTTATTTTATTTTAAAATCCGATGTCAACACCAAATGTAAGTGACTTAGTTTGTGGGTAACTGAATAAAGAAAACTGTCCAGCTACAAATCCAGCATCGCCAGGGCCGCTATTTTCAGCAGAACCAATTCCAATTTCCGGATCTCCTTCGTAGTCAGTAAAAGTTAATAAGTTTTGTCCAGTTCCATAAATCCTTACTGAAGAAAGACCTGTTCTGTCGAGTAGTTTACTAGGGATGTCGTAAGAAAGAGTTAATGTTCTTAGTCTTACATAATCACCTTTCTCTAAGAATCTAGTAGAGGTTTGATCAGCTGTTGCTTCATATAATGGGTTAGGAAGAACATTTTGATCTCCTGGTTGTTGCCAGTAATTGAATGCTTCAACTCTTTGGTTAGAATCGATATTACCGATTTGGACACCTGCAGATCTTTGGAAGTTTTGGATGTAGTTTCCAGCTTTGAAAACAAAATCACCACGAAGACCAAAGCCTTTGTAACGTATATTTCCGTAAAAACCTCCTTCTATGTTTGCAAGTGGAGATTTACCTTCTAGAGTCTTAGCAAAGTCAGCACTATATTGGTTTGTTACATCACCATCTGCCGTTAAGTATAGGGGCTCACCGTTACCTGGATTAACTCCGGCGTATTCAACTAAAAAGAAAGTATTGATTTCTTCACCTACACGTAAAATTGTATTTCCATTATTGATGTCTTCACCATCTACGAGTTCTTTAACTTCATTGTCAAGGAAGGCAATGTTTCCTCCTAATGACACTCTCCAGTCTTCTGTTTTGATTGCGTCAAAGTTTAAGGCAACTTCTAATCCAGAGTTTTCAATTTTACCAATGTTAGATAAAATTCCATTGTTTCCATCACCTACAAGTCCTGAAATAGGTCTATTTAGAAGAAGGTCTTCAGAAGTCTTTACGTAGTAATCTACAACACCACTAATGCGGTTGTTAAATAGACCAAATTCAACTCCGATATCAGCAAGAAATTGTTGTTCCCACTTAATGTCTGGATTTGCTATACCACCTGGTACTGCAGAGCTATTTCCATTGTATGTTCCAAAACCGATAAGGTTAACAAATTGGTTGTTACCTATGTTTTGATTACCTGAACTACCATAAGAAGCTCTTAGTTTAAGGTCGTTAAAAATACTTCCTTCCATAAAATCTTCTTTAGCAATATTCCAAGCAGCACTTCCACTGTAGAAAATCGCATTTTGATTTTCAGGACCAAAACGAGATGACGCATCGTTTCTTACCGATGCAGATACAAGGTATTTACCGTCATAATCATAATCAACAAATAGTCCTTGTGAGAATAAACTGTTACGAACCTCAGTCGACCCACCATCACTAAAATCAGCGGCTACATCTAAGAAAGGAATATCCGCTGAAGGGAATCCTCTACCTGATACGTTAGTACGAGTAAAGATTCTTTCATTGTATTCTAAAAGTACATCAGCACTAATATTGTGCTTCTCTCCAAATGTATCTTTATATCCAAATACGTTACTTACGTTATATTGGAAATCTACATTAAGTGACTCTCTTTGAGTACCAGGGAAGTTTGAATCACCTACAATAGGGTCTAGCGTTCCGCCAGCAATAGATCTAGCTACTGTTCTACCTCTGTTAGTAGTTGTACCTACTGCAAATCTGTTTGAAAATTTATCAGAAAATTTTAGGTCGGCAAAAATATTAGCAACAAGCAAGAAGTTTGTGTTAGTTTCAGGTTCAGTTTGTAGAGCCTGTGCAACTGGGAATCCTGAAGTTGTAGGGTTGAATTGAGGTTCACCATCTGCGTTTGTAACTATTTCATTGTTTCCATCTCTTAAGAATAGAGTTTCATAAGGATTTGCGTCATATAAAAATCTGAAAGGATTTTGAACGTTGTTACGGTCTCTTGGTAAATCTGTAGTACTTCTAGACGCAGAAATATTAGTTCCCACTGTAAGCCAATCTCTAGCTTCATAAGTTGTATTTAAACGGGCTGAGATTCTTTCAAAACCATCAATACGATCAATAATACCTGTGTTTTTGTCATATCCAAGAGACAAGAAGTAGTTGATTTTCTCATCAGCTCCTGATATAGCAAGAGAGTTAGATTGAATGTAACCTTTTCTTAAAAGTGCGTCTTCCCAATTGGTGTCATTTCCAATTAATCTAGCTAATTCTTCAGGTGATGATGTTGCTCCTGGAAGTCCTTGAGCCTGAGGTACACCTAGTGCAGCATATTGTCTCTCAAGTTCTAATTTTTGAGATGCATTCATTAAATCAAATGGATCTGCAATTCTCTCACTAGTTCCAATAGAAGATCTAAATACAAACTTAGCATCTTTACTTCTACCTCTTTTTGTAGTAATCAAGATTACTCCGTTTGCTCCTCTAGAACCATATTTAGATACTGTAGCAGCATCTTTAAGTATAGTAAGGGTTTCGATATCGTTTGGGTTGATGTTATTAACAAACTCAGCCTCAATAGGGGCTCCATCAATTACATATAATGGTGTTGTTGCAGCATTAATCGAACCTACTCCACGAATCTGTACAAATGCAGTTTGACCTGGTTGTCCATTTGCAGCAGTTACCTGTACTCCGGCAGCTTTACCTTGAAGAATGTTATCTACACTCGTAGATGGTACAAAATCTTCAATTGATCCAGCACTTACGGTTGTTGTAGCTGCTGTAGATAAATCTCTAGAGCGACTTCCATAACCTGTAATAACAACTTCTGCTAGTGAATTGTCAGCTTCAAGAGTGGCATTAATTGAGTTTTGATTACCAACTTGGATGTCTAGAGTTTTGAAACCAACGTAACTAAAAGAAAGAACATCACTTGATGCTGCTTCAATAGAAAAGTTTCCATCAAAATCTGTTTGAGTACCTGTAGAGGTACCTTTAATTACCACTGTCGCACCTGGAAGTGGTCCATTAGCCTCAGTTACCGTACCCGTAATGATACGACCCTGTGCAAACAGGGCGGAGGCACTTAAAATAGTACAAAGAACAAGTACTTTTTGTAAAAGTGTTTTCATAAAAAAATTTGTTTATTTATAGCAAAAATCTGTAATAAGATTATTTGAATCACAAACTTTGTTGTTAAAAAAATTAAGATAATTTAACTTTAACTTATTGTTAACTTAGGTTTGTGAAATTGAAGGTAAAAATTTAACCTAATAACCTTTGATTAGAATTATCTATTGCATAAATGTCAATCAGTTTTCCTTCTTTTTTTTAGAAACTCACTTCCAAAATTACGTGAAGTTTAGTGTCTGAAAACCTAAACTCTTGATTATCAAATAGACCGTTTGCAATGTTTAATTTTAGTATTCCTGCTTTGGTCTGAATGCCAGTACCTAAGCCAAAACTGTAGAGTGTTTGCTTTGTTTTCTCAATGCGATTTTCGAGGTACCCAAGGTCTAAAATTGAGTTGATGTAGATGCCTTCGTTTAGTTTGTATCTGTACTCTGTATTTAGGGTGTTGTATAGGTTTGCTAAAAGGCTATTTTCTTCAAATCCTCTAAGAGTTAAAATTCCGCCAAAACGATAAAGTTCGTTTGTTAAGAAATTGTTAGAGATTAAATATTGTGTGGTATTTTTTGCAAATATGGAATGTTTGTCACTTAAAGTAAATTCATTTTCTAGTATAGCAGTAAGAGATATTTGTTTGTCTAAGTTTTCTGTGATTTCTCTATTTCCAAAAGCAGCTCTAAAATATAATCGTCTTTTTGTTGGAAAAAATAAATCAGTAGATAGATTTTGGTGTGTAAATGATGTTGTTAGTCTTTTAGAGGTGAAGTCTTCAAGATTTAGAAGTTGAGTAATGGTGTTGTCGTTAAGATTTTCTGATTGTTCAGATTCGTATCCTAGTGTAAGGTGGTTTTTTTGATTTAGTTGATAAACTAAATCTAGGGACTGTTGTGTTGTGGAAAATGTGCTGTCTTTCCTAAAGAGGTTGAGGGATGCTTCAATTCCTAGTGGACTTTTGAAAAGGTAAGGTAGTTTGGTCTTTAAATGGAGCTGCGATTGATCGCCTCCATCTGCTTTGTAATTTAAAATGAATGTTTCTCCATAATTAAAGTTGTTTGTAAGGAGTAGGTCGAGATACCCATTTAAGCTAAAAGAGTTGTCTTCCTCATTTGCAAAACCTAGAAAGCCATCAAATTTATTGACATTTTTACGTTCTAAATAAAGGTAAACTGTTGTGCTGTCTGGATTAAAAAGTACTTGCGGGGTTTTAGTTTGATTTACAAAAGGAAGAGACGATAGTTCCTTGCTCTGTTTATTGAGTTTCTCACGGTTAAATATTTCGCCTTCCTTTAATTTGACGCTATGTTTGAGAAAGCTTTTCGGGACATTAGTGTATCCTTCAATTTCGATTTTATCAATTGTTCTTCTGTTTTCAAAAGAATACTTGAGTGTTCCTTCAAGATTGTGTTGTGTTGTTTTGGTGATGTTGGCTATTTGAAATGTAGCAAAAGGATTTCCGTTGTTTGATGCTATGGAGCTTAATTTTTTTAAGTACGCTTTCGCGAAAGCGGTCTCTATAGTTATGCTGTCATTTTTAATTCTATATCCTGTCTGTGTTATATAACTCTCGAGGTCTTTGTTTTTTTTGATTTTTAAAGTTATGTATGGGTAGGATTTGTCCAGAAGGAACGTGGCAATATATAAGGTGTCGTTTTTTGTAGTTAACTTATAAGTGCTGTCTAGGTGCCCTAAATTTTGTAATTGCGTGTTTAGGTTTTGGAGTTCATCTAGTGCAGACTGTTTATCTTTAAATGTAGTCTTGTAATTTGTGTTATCCAGAATAGCAGACTCTGATGGAAGATTACTTTGTATTTCTAATTGTATTCTTGCATCATTTTTTTGTGCAGACATATTTTGTCTCACCAAGCAAATAATTAAAAATAGATAGAGTAGTTTCAAGTGATATTTTTAGTGTTGTTTTTAAACGAATTTAGGATTACGAAAGTATGTTAGTTTTTTGGTATTCAGAACTTTTTCTAAATTTTAATGAAAGTGGGTTTGATGGTTAGTAAATTATTCTTACTTTTGCAAACCCTAAATTTGGGTAGATTAAGAAAATTAACAATTAGGTAGAAAGAAATTATGCCAACAATTTCACAATTAGTACGTAAAGGAAGAACCAAAATAACCAAGAAG
>CAJXSW010000007.1 GCA_913060645.1 uncultured Dokdonia sp.
ATCTACACTATCCTCTTCGTCGGCAGCGTCAGATGTGTATAAGAGACAGGCATATACTACGAGAACAAGTAGGAGCCGAAGCTTTTGATACCGCAGTAAGAAATTACCTGACTAAATACGCTTATAAAAACGTAACCACAGACCTATTTATGGCAGAAGTGGCCGCAGTTACAAGCGTGGATCTCACTACATTTAAGAAAAACTGGTTGTATCAAAGTGCTTTTCAAGCGGAGGAAGCGCTTGCTTCACTTAGAGAAAACGCATTCATGCGGCAGTATTTCCAATTGCAGTCGGGTAGAGCAGTGGCGCTTTCTTCTAAGTTTACAGCGCTTATGAATGCCATAGCTACAAATAACGATTATCTAGGCGCAGAGGCAATCTACCAACTCTCACAAGAATCAATAAATGCTACGCTTCCGGCATATAAAAGCGCCATGGAAACAGAGAATGTTTTTATAAGGCAAGCTATTGCTAGTTCGCTTGAGCAAGTTCCAGAAGCACTGGTACTTGAGTTTTATGAACTACTTAGTGATAAGAGCTATGTCACTCGAGAGCAGGCCATGATTAAGTTGTGGGTATATCATCAGCAGCGTAATGACCCTACTTCACAACGCAAAGTATTAGATCTCATGGACAATCAGCTGGGGTTTGCAGATGGCAATATAAGAACGCTGTGGCTTGCGTTATCGCTCGCGACGCCACAATATAAGCCTGAGCAATCTTTAGCTCGTTATAAAGAGCTTATAAGATATACAGCACCATCTCAACCGTATCAGCTACGGGAGAATGCTTTTAACTATTTAAGACAGCTAGAATCTTATGAGGAGGAGAGCTTACATAATCTTATAGAAGCTAGTGTACATCACGTTTGGCGTTTTCGCGAAAGCGCAAGAAAGCTACTTACTAATGCTCTTAAAAATCCAAAAATAGCCGCTCTGCTTGTAAATATAAAAAGCGACCTCTCAGAACAAGAAATCGCTTATTTGCAACGTATAAAGGCGTTATAACTAGATAATCTCGCTCACTTCTTGCTTGATAAATTGTAAAGCCGTGTCGCTAGGAGCTGCCGTATCCATAAGATCACGTAAGATCGTCTCACGCAGTTTATCACTCGTATCCACTTTATCACTCATATTAGTCTTACGTATGAGGGCTGCTGTTGCGCTTTTGGCAGTGCGCACCACGTTCCAGCACTCTTGAGTAATATAGATTTGCTGTGATAAATTATGCTCAAATTCCTCTGTAATGGTGCGTAATAAAAGCGCTTCATAATCATTTGCATCATCACTGTAAGGCTTTACACGCGATACTAGATTGCCTGGGGAGATGCGCTCAAGAAATAGCGTTATACGTTCATAGGCTTGTAATTTTTGAGGTAACGCATTTGCCTGATTGGCTTTATGAAGTTGAAATCTGCGTTGTCCATCTTGCTCCTTTATGTATTGGCTAAAAAAGTAATATGCCAGCAACGCTACAATCACTGCAGGTAGAAGGTTAAAAGCGAGATTAGTAAGGTCTTGTGTCATATTAAGTAGGTTATAATTGCTATGTTCTGGATGAATAACAAACTTACTTGCTTTTTAGTATGCAACCAAATGTGATGTGATTATTCGCTTTCGCGAACATTGGATTTGCATCAACCCATGCCATTAGATTTGAGATGAGAACTCAGTAATAAGTTGGCTCATAATTACCCGTTCTCTTTTTCGACATTAGGTAGTCGGTAGCTTTTTATGGCACCCCAAAAGCCTAAAATAGATAGTACAACGATAACAACCTCTACGGATATCAAGGATAGCGCAGCACTCAATCCTCCTGTAAAAAGTAAAATAATCCCTATGATGGTGTTACTTACAGAGACATAATTTGTTCTTTCATTTCCCTTTGCCATATCTAAAACATATGTTTTTCTACCTTGACGCACGCCACTGTGTGCAATACCAAGGATAAAGAAAGCAGTGGGGTATAACCACAATTGTGTTTTTAAACTAGCTGAAAAACTTATAAGAATGACTAGTATAATACCGCAAAGCGAAGCTATCGTAACTGCATATGCCATCGTATTTTTACTAGATTTATCTGCCAGTTTCCCCCAGGATGGCGAACTCACAATAGAGGCAAGTCCATTTGAGATAATGAGTAACCCTAAGAGATAGCTCGTTCCCTCAACGTTATTTTGCGCTAGCGTAACGTAAAACGGCGCAGATAGGGCAGAGCAGAGTAATAATGATCTTGCAATGACAAAGTTTCTTAGGTGGCTATCTTCTTTAAGCAGTTTTATATTATCTAGAATACTGTTTTGCTCACTCTCGTCTGTTGTAATGTCTGTTGGAAATTCTTTGATAAAAGCATAAATAACCGCTGCAATGATCCACATGGAAGCTGCAAAAAATATGAGGTTTGTATAAAACTGTATATCCTCATTAGTTTTAGACTTATAAGTAATGTACAAACCTGCAACAAGAACTAAAACACCAGCAAATGAGGAGGTATATCCTCCTAGTTTTCCCCTTCTTGTTTTTGGGATAGTCTTTCCTTTTACATCCTTAGAACTTACAGAAGCTAGAGCACGCGCAAGGCTAAAAATGATTAAACATATAATAATTAACCACCCTGCAGTTTGTTTTTCAAATTGTAATGCCACAACCCCTATTGCAGCAATAGCAAGACCTTGAATAATAGCACCTACCACCCAGATGTACTTACGTATGGGTTTTCTTTTTACATAGTTTGAGATAGCAACTTGCGGGATAAGCGCACCAGACTCGCGTATAGGGACAATGAGACTTATGAGAAAAACAGGTGCTCCCACATAATTCATGAGCCATGTGAGCACTGTTTTAGGATTACTTAGTGTATCACCTAGTTTTGTAAAGGTGTGTGTAAAGAGTATACTAAAGTAGTTTGTAGCAACATGTTTACAGGCCTCATCTGTAATGCCTTTACAAACCCGCTCATCGCCTTCATTATTTAAGTACTTGTAGAGATTATTGAGGGAAGATGATGGCATAAAGCGTATTAAGATATTTACATAATAACAAAGCGATAAATATACGTTTATTATGTCTTTCAGTCTTTAATGGAAGTTATTGATGGATTAGTGCGCTTTCGCGAAAGCGTATAACTATTGAGAATCCTGTACTTAAAAGAAATGTAGTCTTGTAAGTTGGTATGAATAAATATCCCAAATATGCCATTGTAATCAATGCTATGAGAGCGTCCTACCTAAGATAATGCGGTCGCCTCTATCTTCAGATGTTACTTGATCCATATACTTCATATCAAGTTTTTCTAATACTCTTCTAGATGCTAGGTTGTGCGGACTTACAGTGGCAATAATCTGGTCAAGTTGTAGGGTTTCCGCTGCATACAAAATCCAGTGGTGACCTATCTCTGTGGCAAAACCTTGACCCCAGTGACTATCGTTTAATATAAAACCAAATTCACAATACTCTTTATCTTGATACTTGATTTTATGGATACCAGAGACTCCTATAAAACGATTGCTTTCCTTTAATATGACGCACCAGAAGCCAAAAACAGCCTCTTGCTCATTTATAAAATCTGTATGAAGTAAGGAATCAAATTCGTTTTTAGTAAAAACGCTGCCTTTTAGTGTAGATGCCATAACGCGATTATTAGTACAAAACATATCTGCAGCATCTTCTAGATGTTTTGGAGATATTGGCTCAAACCTTAGTCTGATAGTTTCTAGCATAAATAATAATCAAAGATTAGGAAGTGGAACTTTATGGATTCTAATCTGCTAATAGTGAATAGCAATTTATCTTACATTAAAGATACAAGAATTTATAGTGAAGCATACGCTTTCGCGAAAGCGTAACAGCCATTGAAATATTTATAAAAAAACAAGCTCTTAATACAATCATGAGCCACAACTTATAGCGCGAGCCAAAGGTTTATAATAGCATAGATTGAATTAAAAGCTTGTAGTAATGGACTAGAACGCTAACTGCTTAGTGCAGTTTTTTTATTCTAATGTCTTATTCCTCATCTTCATCCTCTTGGAACTTGAATTGGTGCGCTTGCTCTAATTTGGCTAGCTGCGTTAATTCGTTCAAGTAATTCTGCTCTTGAATAGAAAAGGTAGTCATCATTTTTGAAGAGCCTCCTGATAAGATAAATGCGATTATTTCATCAATAAGGTTTATGATTTTATCCAACCATTTAGGCAGTTTGATACCTATCATATCAAGAATAGCGTAGATAATCTTTTTAATTTCTTTGATAATTCTATCAATTCCAAGTTTTCCTACGAGGGAACCTATGCTAGGGAACATCCCTTTTGCATTTTTGGCAAGTGATACTCCTGAGCTAATTTTCAAAACTTCAATAACGTCATGTTCTTGTTGTTTTGATGACTTTTTTGCGCCCTCTCTAATAAATTGATTGAGTTCAAAAATTTGGTTATTAAGTGATGGAGCAAATGATTGTATTACCGCTTTCTCATCTTCGTCCTCTGCATTTTTTAATGCGTGCTCTGTAATTCCGGATACTAAGGTTTCAAATTCGCTTAAAAATTGTTCAAGAACGTTGTCTGATTTTTTTGTTTCTGTAGGCATGTCAAAAGTTTTATGATTTAAATAGACACAAAACTATCTTTAGAGCATTGATATGCAGTTAGTTAATCGCTCATTTTCATTAAGCGTAATCTCCCTTTATACAGCGTGAAACAGCTATTGGTTTAATAGGTTGAGTGATTAGATGGTGGTTTTGAGGTATGGCAAAGTGTTAGATTTTACAAACTCAACTTCAATTTCAACTTCAATTTCAACTTCAACGAACCCTACCCACCAATCAATTCATAAATATTACCGTCGTTAATTGCCGAAATAGGCAAGAGCTTCTTATCTAAATTCGTTGTTTTATTTTTACCAATAGTCGACACTCTTTTACCTTCTATAAAGTTGGAGCTTATGTTACCGGCGCCATCTTTTGCGGCGTTGCCGTAGTTGTTGTATTCGGAGCCTATGAGCATATAGTCGTTGTATGTTTTATCATATTTGATTTTTAACTCATAGTCATGTCTCATCGATTCATGCTTAACACTGATCACATTGGCTCTGGCGACTTTTATTCTTCGGTTAGGGTTTACATGTAAAAAGGCCGAAGTTAGATTACCGGTTTGGCTTTTGAGTATAAAAGAACCATCTGCTTGCCCTTCAAAAATCGCAAGTCGCACGTCTTTTGTGTTTGAGTAGTCTCTGTTGTTTTTTCCGCTGGCTAGTAATACCGCATAATCAGAAACGCCGTCTTTATTAAAATCTGACATTACCTTATTGAGTTCATTTCTAGAAATCACAAGTTCATAATCGCTCGGGATGAAATCATTAAAACGTTTGATTTTGCTTTTAACTTCTTCAATGGATTTTATTGTTGGTTGTACAACTTGCTTTTTCTCTGGAAGCTGCTCTTTCTTTTCGGTGTTGTTGCAAGAAATTAATACGATTGAAAGGAGTAGAAGTGTTAGTCTGTTCATGAGTGTGGTAATCTAAGGTCGTAAATGCTGTTACTGGGTTATTTTAATACTAGGTGTTGCTGGTTGATTTGCTACTTTGAAATTGCTTTTTTCACTTCAAGTGGTCTATCGGTTGCAAAGACGTCTATGCCAAGCTTTGTCCATTCTTTATAGAGTACATCGCCTCTTGCTTTGGCCTTTTTATCAAGGTTACCTAAAGTACCTAGCATACACATCACTCCCTGTTCATGCAACTTGGCATATAATGATGGATCTGATTCTATAGTTCCCGTAAAAGCGACCATATTTTTCCATGGAATGCCAGCGCTAGCAGCTGTATCAAACTCTTTCGTATTTCTAATGCTAACAGAAAGTACAACCTCAGGATTTAACTTATAAAGTTGCTGTGCGGTTTCCATGGAGTAAGTAATAATCACCGATTGTTCTAAGGCATCATTTTCCTCTATGAAACGGAGTACAAGTTCTGGATCAACGCTGCGCTTAATGTCAACCGTGAGGATAGCATTTTCCTTTTTTGCCCAGTCTAACACATGCTTAAATAACGGGATTTGATAATCAGTGATGGAGTCAAAATCATCTTTAAGGTGGAGTTGGGAGAGTGTTTCCCAATCTTTCTGGTCCACTCTTCCAGAGCCAGTTGTTGTTCTTTCTAGCGAACTGTCATGCATAAGAAATAGAACGCCATCTTCACTACTTGCCACGTCAATTTCAAACAACGCGTTTGGAATAGACTCTTTGATGTATTTCATGGTTTCTAAGCAGTTCTCAGGGTAGCCTGCATAACTTTTACCACCACGATGCGCACTGATTAAGGTCTCGCCATTCTCAGTATAACTAAAGAACTCTTGTAGCGTATTTGTTTTCTTAGTTGACGGAGTGCATCCTGCAATAAGAATTCCAACTAGGAGTAGAGGAAGTAGTATTTTTTTCATTGGTGTGCTTCCTTTAAGATTTCTCAATAATCCTGGATAAGTACATCGGTTGGGATGTGTAATGTAGTGTTTAGGTTTCTTATCATTTCCAAAGTGAGCTTACGCTTTTTATTCATTATTTCACTCACTCGACTTTTGAAACCAATCATTTCTACTAAATCCTTTTGTTTCAATCCCATCTGTTCCATTCTAAAATTAATGGCTGAAATTGGGTCAGGCATTCCAATCGGAAAATTCTCTTTTTCATAGTTGTCAATGACAATGGCAAGAATCTCTAGTTCGTCGCCTTCTTCAGTTCCCATTGTTGCATCAAAGAGGATTTCCAAATGTTCAAGAGCCTTTTTGTAATCTGACTCGTTTCTAATTGGTTTTATATTCATTTTAAATTTCGTTTGCGTTAATTTTGTCATATTCAGCATGCGTTCCTATAAAACGAACCCATGCAAGTTGGTATTCAAAATTAAATTTTACAAGGATTAATTTTTGATTGTGATGAATGGTTTGTTAGTTGTTTGGTGACAGTAAAGCCTTGTATACCTCTTACCGAGTGCAAATTATAAAATTTCTTTTGAAATAAAATTATGGCTACTCCAAAACCTTATTAATCTCTTTTTCAATCGTGTTTGAGCCGTCCGTAAAGCCTATGAATGATCTTACGATATTACCTTCTTGATTAATTAAAAAGCTATTAGGAATAGCGGTAACGGCATATTCTGAAACATTATCACCTTTCATTCCTTGTAAATCGGAAATATTAAGCCAATTGATATTATCCTTTTCGCTTGATTGTTTCCAGCTCTTTTTATCAGTGTCAAGGGAATAACTTATGAGAACAAAATCGTTTTTGCTATATTTTTTAACCAACTCAGGAAACTCCTTTTTGTTTTGCAAACGGCAAGGACGACAGCCAGCTGCCCAGAAATCTAATAAAATCACTTTCCCAGCATAGTCAGAGATTTTGTGTTGTTTGCCTTCTAGATCTGATCCTTGAATATCTCTAAATCTATCTCCAGCTTTGATATCTATCGTCTTGGCATAGGTTAGTAACTCCTGACCCTTTATTGAGTTTGCATTTATTGTATCTAGTTTCTCATAAAAGAGTAACAAGCTATCTTTTGATATTTGTTTTTTCTTGTATAGTAGTTCCGTCAAGGCCATTTGGTTATTGGCATTAGCGTAGAGGAAGTCTACTTCTTTTTGAAACCTATTTGATTTATCGCTGTCTTGAGATATAGCGTTATAAAAGGTATATAAATCTGTTTGCTGAGAGCCTGTTACTTTTGCATTAAGGAAGTCTGAGTACTCTCCTATAACAGACATATTGGTATTTTCTAAAAAGAAGTACTTGTATGGTTCTAGTGGCTTACCGTTTTTATCATAAAAGTTCAAATAAGAAAGCGATGGTAGCGCTACTGTTCCAGAAAACTCAAAGCGTTCATTAAACACAAAAGCTGAGTCTATATCCTTATCAATATCTCTATTGTAAAGAATAACTTTAGTGCTGTCAGGAAAATTTTTGGCTTGTACTGATAGGTTAAAACTATCAACTTTTGTTGCAGTCTTGTCATTCTTACAAGAAACAGACACCAAGAACACCGATACAATAACAAAGAAGATTCTCAAGAGGATGGTTTTAAGGTTGGTTTTAAGGTTGGTTTGTGATGGTTTTGCTAAGTAGTGGAAGGGTAGGAGTAGGGTTTTTTTTAGCTCAGTTCTTTGTTTTAGCCAGTGCTTTATTCGATTGGTTTTATTAATTTATCATTTATATGGTTCAAATGAAATTCAATTCCTTCCGTAGCTTTAATAAAAGTTTCATCTGAATTTTCAAAAGAAGCAAATAATAAAGTTTGTGCTTTATTATAAGTTGATAGTTCTTTTAAGAAATTTGTAAAGTCGGAAATTGACATATCTTGTTGTTTTGGTTCGTCAAACATTAATAGATTTGGGTGATTACCGTTATTTTCAATTGATGTTTTATATAAGCTACAAGTGTAAGCCCAAATACTCCTTACAAAATCACTTGCCGAAGAATCGAATCTGATATTATAGAATAAATTATCATTAGGTTTTTTTGCTAGTGGCAAGTAGTTTTCATCTGATATTGCAATATCATTTATTGTTTTACTACTATAACTAAATGTAGTTAATAATGATTTAAAGTTGTTAGTTAGCGATTTTAATTTTGTAATATCATTTGGTGAAAAAGTATCAGTTTTAAGCTTTTCCTGCTCTCCTAATATTCCTTCCCACTTGACAGAAAGAGTAGATAACTCATCTTTTAATTCTGAGAGATCTTCTAAATATTTAGAATAGAATTCTATTCTTTTCTTTAGATTAAGTCGGTATTCTATATCAATAATTGAAGGAAGTCTTTCATCTGAGATAAGTTCTTTTTTTAATTCTCGAATTTGACTTCTTAAGTTACTTTGTGAACCTCTTAGATTTTTTAATTGTTTGTTCTTGGCGATAATTCTAGACTCTAAACTTTCTATATTAACGTCAAGCATTTTAATTTGAGCAGACAAGAAACTTATATTATCTTCTAGTCTCATAGGTACTTGCTTTACCGATAAAGGAAGTAGAGAGTCATTTATTTCTTGATCACAAGTAGGGCAAGTGTTTTCAGAAACCTTTAAGTCAATTTCAGCTCCCATTTTTTGAACTTTAGAAGCTCCTTTATTTTTTCTTAAATCTTCATTTAAATTTTCTAATTGATAATTGAAGTTGCTTAATTTTTGATTATCAAAAGTTAATTCGCTTGAAATCATTTCTACATCAAAACTAATTTGATTTAGTTTTTCTTCGTTTTTTGTGATAAGAGTTTCATTATCTCCAATTTTGTCTTTAACCGAAATTGTTTCAACTTGATTTAAAATATCTAGCTCTTCAATTATTAAGTCTAAATAATTAGAAATTGAGTAGTCTATTTCATCTTTAGAGAGTAAAATATTAATTTCATTAATGTTATTAATGATTATCGGTGATTGTGATAAACCAACCAATTTTCCACCTCCTTTTTCTGCAAACCTTTCAAATCTCTTTGATAAGTTGAGCCAATCATTTTCAAGAATTCTTTTTGTAATACCCAATTCTTGCTTTTTCATTTTATTGCCGTAAACATCCATATCTAATATGAATTCTACAATGCGAGCTTCTTTATTGTTTAAACCATAGATAGGCATTGTGGCAAAAAAGTCTGACCATCCAGATTTTTGTTCAATTATAAAGCTAGAAGCAACTTGTTGAATATATATTTTACGTAAATCACCTTTGTTAGTTAGTACTTTTGGTAGTTCCCAGTTTAAAAAGTCTTCTAAATAAAGATGAAATCCATAATTTATATCAGATGCTCCGCCGTTATCGTGTATAAACATTGGTCGGCTTTCTAGGGTGTCATTAACTAAAAGGCTTCCAAAATAGACATCTATCAATTGCGATTTTCTGTTCGGATTTTGAACAAACCTCCGAATTGTTATTATATCTCCATTTGAGTTTTCTATTTCTAATAAAACAAAAGATTGAAGTACACTATGAAAAGTGCTTTTTGGATATTCAACTTGGTCTTTTAGAACGGATTGCATTGTTTTCTCAAATCTGCCGCCAATTAATTCCTCAAAACCTAGTGCATAAACAATAGCTTGAAATAAGCTACTTTTTCCACTAGTATTATTACCTCTAACTATATTTAATCCTGATTTAAAAGAATGGAAAGCACCAAAAAGACCATTATTGGTATTTACTTCTATTTTTATGTTATTTATTTTAAGCATTTTGATTTTTCCATTTTTTATATATTAAATCAATACGATTATCTGTAATTTTTCTTTTACCTAAGAATGTTAAAAATTCAATTTCTTCGTTTAAAAATTCTGGGTTTTCTAAAATTTTCGAATAAAATTTTTCTCCTTTCTCTAATACCCGATATTTTCCATTTGATATAGAACAAATACCTTCGTGAACAGAATAGTTCAGAGCTCTGTTTAAACTAGGCTCAATTCCCCACGTTTTTGAACTCTCAGTATAATTACTAAGAACAAATTTCTTGAGTGAACTTTTGTTTTCATTACTTTTTAACGCCCAATTAATTAAATGAAGTTTTAATAAACTTGATTTTGAACCTTGACAACAAATCTTTAATATTAGGACTATTAATGCAATAGAATAAGAAGGTCTGTATTCAGGTGGGATAGAAATGGGTTTCTTTGAGAATGTTATTTTTTCAGCGTATAATTCCATTTTATTCAAAGTTTATTGGACACCTAAAAATCCAGTCAGCTAAAGCCCAATTTGTTAGTTTTAAAATCATTTGTGGAGCTAAATTTTTAAAAGAATTTTGCAGTTCATTTTTTAACAAACTCCTGAAGTCTTCATACAATTCACTTGGCTCTTTCGAGTTTGTAATACATCTTTCTTCAATCTCAGACTCTATTACACTGGTTATTTTTAAAAAATTCTCAAATCCAACAGGATAATCTTCTTCCCATTTTGTTAAGATACTTTTCCCTTCTAAAAAATGTTCTACATTTAAATCTACTAGTTTGTCAAGATTTGAGTCATAGTTAGGAGAAGAATTATTCAATCTATGAGCGTTTTTATTTTGTGAATTTTCAATTAAGGAGATTTTGGAATCCTTCCATTTTAACTTATCGTCTGATTCTATTGAATTTTCAGGGATTACATCAATTTTAATATTAGAATTTTCAATAGCAGTTTTTAAGAAAGGGTGCAGAAAGCTTATGTCCTCAAATATTACTTCAAAATCATTATTGTCAATTATTGATAAATTCCAGCTTTTTACTTCATCTCTTTTTTGAGAACAATGCTGTACAATATCATTTTTTGCATATTGTGGAGTTACGAAATACCATTTTTTAATTTTAGTAGTTCCGAGTGTTTTTTTTAATTGTTCTTCGTGAATCTTAAGTTTTTTTAAATCCTTAGAAATTTTATCTCGTTGTTTTTCGTAAAGTTCTTTGGCAGAATAATGTTCATCTGGACAATAGCACTGAAATACTTTCCCCATTCTTGTAAATCCTTCAATTCCAAAATCTCCGGGAGTTGCTTTAATTTCTTGATAAGATTCTTCTCTGAAATTATTTTTAAAACATAATTGGGAAACACTTTCCCATTTGTTGCCATCAAAATTCCCAAATTCTGTTCTAATCATTTATTCTATTTGTTTTTTCGCATTGGCTACAACGGTTTATGTATATGAAAAGTAGCGCTGAAAAGGTCGCTATCTATTCGGTTGAACTCAAGCCGAATTTTTTAATTTTGTATTTATATTTCTTTCCTAAAATAGCCAAATTTAAAATTTGGTGATCTTGCAAACGTGCAGTTATCATTGGGTTAAGCACTTATTACCCTATTATTTTTATACGTTGTGGTGCGCTGGCTTACTACGACATATATCGTTTATATTGTCTTTCATTCGTGCATCTATTGTGTGTTGTAGATGCCTCGTATTTTATTCTTTTCGCTAATCCATCAAGTCCAGGATAAATAAGTCCGTGATGATATCCCAAATCATAAAGTTGGTCTAATATATCCTTTCTGTGTTTCTTATTAATTACAACTAAATCGAAAAGGCCACAATCATTAGTTTGTTCATTAAAAGGAACAAAATCTTCACGACCGTCTGGTAATTCGTGAATTGTAAAACAACCTGATTGATTAGTTATTCTCGGTGATACGTGATTCGGAAAAATTATTTCATTTTCTTTCTCTAAAGTTAGTCTTCTATCAATTCTTGTACTTACTGGAAGACAGTTGTTAGTTGAATGATATCCATAGCACCAAACTGCGCTAAATTCCACTTCGGATGTATAATCTTCAACTGCGAAAAATAATGAAACCAAAGGATTTGTTGACCAATCTAAAAGTCTAGTTGGTAATCCGTGATGTTGAGCTAAAGCAAGTAGTTCAGCTTCATCTTTTGGCTCAAATTCATTAAAAGGTCGTGCTTCTCTCTTAAATACCTTGAGCATATATTCTTCAAGGTCGTTCCAATTAGTAAAAGTATCTTTAATATTAATTCTGAATAAACTTGGAACTAACTGATATTTCTCATTTCCTTGACCTCTATATATCCATTGCGCGATATGTTGTTGCTCAAATGACTGAACTAAATTCAAAAATTCTGATACTGACGTAATTTCAATTCTATCCATAGGTTTTTTTAGCTTGTGCACAACTTGATTATATAAGGAATCTACCAAATAACTCATTCTAAACCCAACAAATATGTGGGTTATGTGATGATATTTAGGTGATTATGACTTGTTGTGATTAAGGTTGTATAAGTACATCATCTATTTAAAAGCTAATCTACCACCTCAAATCCAAACTCCCATACGGTAATCCTCATTTATAGCGAAATAATTGAAAATAAGTAGTTTTTCTTCAAATAGGGAAGGAGTGTACTGTGATATTTAGCGCTTGCGGGGATCGCTTTCTAAGATGGCATATTCATAGTTATCTGCCCAGCCAGTGCTTAGGGGTAATATCTGTCTGCATCTTCCTTCTCTGGTCACGCCTACTTTTTCTAGCACTTTATAAGAACCTGTATTTTCTACTGCGCAGCTAGATGTTATGCAGTGTTACTGTAGGGTGTAACAAGACGCCAACTTTTCGGATGAAACAAGCCGAATTTTTAAGTTT
This sequence comes from uncultured Dokdonia sp., assembly GCA_913060645.1. GTDB lineage: Bacteria > Bacteroidota > Bacteroidia > Flavobacteriales > Flavobacteriaceae > Dokdonia. The sequence goes on from CAJXSW010000007.1 coordinate 13,093, forward strand.
CACTAATTATTTTCTATTTTGATAATTGGCAACTTTCCTTAACGCACAAACCATAGTCTTAGCTTAGATTCGCTCTGTTTTAAAAAAGGTTTGAAAATAATTACTCGACTAGTGTTAACTCATTTAAGTTCTTATTTACAGACCATCTTTTGTATTTATCTAATACATTTTTCCCTAATAAATTATCAGTCTCATTAGGCATTATTCCAAAAATTACGTTTTGTATAATGTGATTTCCAATTTTCATTGTTTTGATATTAATTCTGTCACAATAAACCTGCGAACCATCGGCTAATATGTAATAGCTCTTTTCTAGATGTGTGATGTTATCTTTTGATGTTTTTTGTATTTGAGCCATTATGTTTTTAGAAATTATTGATTCACTAGCTCCTGTATCTAAAATGAAATCAATATCAATTTCATTTATCTCAGCATCTAAATGATACGATCCTAGATAATTTGATAAAGGAATCTTTATATGTTCACTATTTGCTTCAATCTCTTTATTAACAACGACTGCGCTCAAGCTTAATGATAAAGTGAAAAAAATGATAATTATGGATAGCCATTTAAAAAAATATCCAGGCTTTCTATTTTTCTTTAAATCAGCCATTATGGTTTGGAATTTTTGTTACAATTTGTTTTATAAAATCATCATACCATATAGAATCCATTTTACCATTTAAAAACTTAAATAAAGGTTTGTAAATTCCAAAAAGCCATAGTAGAATAGCAAAGCAAAACTTTAAATATATTAAAGCGAAAGCAAATGCGATTGGTCTCAATAAAAATTTGATTATGAAAATATGAATTCCCAATTTCTCACATCTTGTATTCATGCTTCTAATATTAAATAGCACTTTGAAAATTGTGCCATCAAAATAATATTCTATAGAAATAAAAACGATAGAATAAAAAGCAATAGTTATGTAGGTAATACTGTCTGGAATTTCTGGCGTAAAAATCTTTACAAAATGAATTGTTAGATATATAAAAGCGAAGAGTAAACTATAATCTAGAATGAAAATAAGTGCTCTTTTTCTAAGTTCAATCATTTCATATTGATTTACCGGTCTTTCTAAATAGTCTGAACCTTCAATATTGAAGCGTAAAAAAGGATTTTTACTTTTTATTTTCATTCTTTATGTTGTTGAAGTATTTAAAACAATGAGTATTTTCAAGCAATCTAATATTTAAGACTTCTATTATAAATCTATATAAATTGAACCATTAGTATAAGATACTTCATCTCCAAAAATTGAATCGTTGCCACATCCTCCTCCATAATTATTGGTAAAAGAAAATGTCGCAATAAATTCATCTTCATTGTTTACCGTTACATTAATCATAGGATGATCTATATTTACTCCAAAATAGTCGCATGTGTTGCTATTGGAATTTGTTCTAAGATTAAATTCTCCTATAATAGTACCATCAAAAGAATCTCCTGTGTAGCCTAATTCTACATCAAAATCAATTATTATATCTGATTGATTATTAATTCTGGCCTCTACTGTGAAATAATCTGGAAATTCATCATCGTTTGCCGTTCCTTCAAAATGCTTAACGACTGTGAAAGTATTGAAAGAATAGTCAGTTCCATTAATAGTTACTTCAATTGTACTTTCATTTGTGTTTTCTAAATCACTGTCATCACTTGAACAACTTGTGAAAATTAATAAGCCAATTAAAACTAGATAAATTAAATTCAGTTTTTTCATTCTATTGATTGCGTTTGTTATTTTACAAGTTCTATCCCCAAGCAATCTACCAAAACCCCAACCACAAACCAATGAATATCAGTTCATAAAAAGGTTTCACAAGATTACCATTTTTTGCTGTAAATCATAATAGATTACAAGCAAACCACTAATCTACCACCTCAAATCCAAACTTCCATACGGTAAACCTCATTTGGAGCCAAATAATTGAAAATAAGTAGTTTTTCTTGCAAATAGGGAAAGAGTGTACTGTGATTTTTAGCGATTGCGAGGATCGCTTTCTAAGATGGCATATTTATAATTATCTGCCCAGCCAGTGCTTAGTGGTAATATCTGCCTGCATCTGCCTTCTCTGGTCATGCCCACTTTTTCTAGTACCTTATAAGAGCCTATATTTTCTACTGCGCAGCCAGCTGCTACGCGGTGCAGGTGTAGGGTGTCAAAACAAAAATCGAGAATGCATTGTGTTGCTTCTGTAGCATAGCCGTTGTTCCAGTAATCGCGGTGTATTTTATACCAGATTTCGGCTCTTTGGTATTTTGGGCTGCCTATTTTGAGTCCGTAGAGTCCTATAAACTTTTGATCTTCGCTACGCACCATGGCAAGGGTGTGATTTGTGATGTTTTCTTGCTGGTTATCTGCTGTCCAGGGTGTGATAATCGCCTTGGTTACTCCGATGTTCTCTGGAATGCCAAGGGCGTTATATGCATCTGTTTCTGGGAGTGAGTGCAGGTTGTGTATCACATCAAGATCTGCAATCGTGATAGGGCGTAGGGTGATCCGTTCGGTGGTGAGTGGGAAGTGATTCATGGGTATTAAAGATACTATTTCGGCAGCAGTCACGCTGTAAAAACCACCCACTAAACACATTACTCATAAAAGCATATGGATATAACGCGAGACATTTTCGCGAAAGCGTACTACACCCACAATGCTATAAACGCCTACTGGCTGTAAGGTTACAGAGCAGCTGCCGACAGATATTTAATAATTAAATCCTACACGCACTATGTCAAAAATCTGGTTTCTTGAAGATGTAAATGTTTTTAGCGTGTTGTGTCCCCATAAAACAAAGCAGTATAGAAAGCGGCATAACTTCTCACAATATGGGAAGCAGGACTTTATTTACTTTGAGGAGGATGCGGCAAATAAGGTGTACTTGATAGAGAAGGGTAAGGTAAAGCTGGGCTACTATGCAGAGGATGGTAAGGAGGTGGTGCGGGCGATACTTACTAAGGGCGAACTCTTTGGCGAGAAGGCAATACTAGGGGAGGAGTCGCGCAGTGAGTTTGCACAGTCTATAGATGCAAAAACCTCGGTTTGCCCCGTGCCGGTGTGCCAGATGCAGGAGTTAATGCGCAATAATCACAGCTTTAGTCTTAAGGTGTATAAATTTCTCGGTATCAGGTTTAAGAAGTTAGAACGCCGTCTGGACTTGCTACTCTTTAAGGATGCAACCACACGTGTAAAGGAATTTATGACAGAACTAGCCGAAGATTATGGCTACTGCTGTCCAAATACGGGAGATACGGTGATCAAACATCCATACACTCAAAAAGATATCGCGAGTCTCATAGGCACCTCACGACCTACGCTTAATGCGATTATGAACGAGCTAAAGGCAACGAAGTTTTTAGAATTTTCTCGGAATGAAATTCGCATAAAAGTGGCATAAAATCCCCAAATGTAAGCTAGCTTACATTTAAGCAATCTTGATGGTTTTAGATTTACACCATTAAATAAAAAAAACTATCAATAATGAAAAAGCAACTATTAATGGGATGCTTCGCTCTAGGAGCTATCCTTGTATCGTGTGACTCTGACGACGATACGACCACAAACGCAATCACACCAGAAGCTGGAACGCTAGCAGGAGGTCCTTTTACCTTCTTTGTAGATGGAGCACCAGATATGGTAACGGGCGTGACACTCACTGGCGAATTAGTAGGAGATGTGACTACTTTTGTAGTAACAGATGATTCTAAAAACATCTTAGGAATCCCACCTACGCTGGAAGCGCTGGAGGGTGTAAACTTTGACGATGCTGGCGTGGGTGCTTGTTACATCTATCACCTTGCGTATCAAGATGGCTTGAGCGGACTAGCAACGGGCGAAAATCTTGATGACTTTGCAGGAGATTTTGAACTGTCTAACTTTCTTGTAGTAAACCGAAACGCGGGACCACTTGCTGCCGAAATCGTGGGAGGACCTTTTGAGTTTTGTGTAGATGGTACACCAGATATGGTGAGCGGTTTATCACTCATGGGTGATTCTGTAGGATCAGAGAGAAGTTGGGTAATTACTACGGACACTGGCGAAATTTTAGGATTACCACCTACGCTTGATGCAGTGCAGGGTGTAAACTTTGACGATGCAGGAGCAGGAATCTGCCTTATCTGGTACCTACGCTATGAGCCAGGACTAGAAGGGCTGGAAGTGGGAGCAAATGCAAATGACCTAACGGGAGTTTTTGATCTATCTGAACCTGTAGAAGTAGTACGTAACGAGGCAATCGCTGCCGAAATTACTGGAGGTCCTTTTACCTTTACCGTAGACGGCACACCAGATATGGTAAGCGGGCTAGGTCTTACGGGAGAGAGCGTAGGCGCTTTAAATAGCTGGGTGATCACTACAGATACTGGAGAGATTCTGGGATTACCACCTACACTGGCTGCGGTAGAGGGCGTAAACTTTGACGATGCTGGGACGGGCGTTTGCCTTATCTGGTACCTGCGTTATGAGGAAGGACTTACCGGTCTTATGGTGGGTGCAAATGCAAATGACCTAAGCGGTTGTTTTGACTTATCAGAACCTGTGACGGTTACTCGTAATTAAGTATAAAAAAACGTAAGTTTAATGCGTGTGTACGACTCATCGTGCACACGCATTTTTTTATTCCCTATGGCTCAGAAAAAAAGATTTAGTTGGCAAAATATAGTGTTCATCGTTGTGATTCTCCTGCTTATTATCCCGCAGACGAGGACTCCTATCCAGGTGGCAATAAATAAGGTGAAGGTGGCGATTTTTTCTCCGTCCGCTTTCGCGAAAAAGGACCAAACTCAACTCCAGTCTTTTGATTACAAAGTAAGCTCACTAGAAGGAATCCCAGCCGAAGTAGGCGTAGGGAAGGGCAAAGTAACATTTATAAGTTATTGGGCAACCTGGTGCCCACCATGTATAGCCGAACTACCATCTATAGCCGAACTGTATGCAGATTATGGAGATAAAATTACGTTCTTGCTCATTACAAACGAAGATCCTGAAGTAGTCAAAAAGTTTATGACCAAAAGAGAACTAGACCTCCCAGCAGTTTTACCTGCGATGGAAACACCGGAGTTACTTTTTGAACGCTCGATACCTACCAGTTACATTATAGATCAAGAAGGAAATATAGTGGTAAAAGAAACAGGCGCCTCAGACTGGAATAGCGATAGCATAAGAACCATCATAGACAACCTCCTCACCGAAAATTAATCTTCTAGCCGCCAGAATATAAACGAAATTTCCATTTCCACTGAAGAAATGGTTGCCGTAAGCACATCATCAAAGTAAGAATACCTAATCACCTTAGGAAACTCATTCTCAGGATTTACTGCTGTAAATGAATTGCCAACATTCTCGGTGATTTTAAAAACGGTGGGTGTTTCATTAGGTCCGCTTATCTGTAGTTGCCACTCGTTTTTCTTTTGTACAAGACGTATGCGCTCGTTAAAAACAGTATCCTCATCTTCTAAGGTGTAACCGTGACCACGTAGCTCTGTAGCAGTAACTGTTTTCCAGTGTTCAAAGGTCTCACTGCCGCCTTTACTATTGGTGCGCTCCCAGTCTCCTAGTAGATAATCAAAAGGTGTGGTCGGTTTTTGCACAACAGCTTTCTCCTTACAAGCGATACAGCTCATTACTATACAAGAAATGATAAGAAAACGTGCGCGCATATAAGCTTATGTTTAGCTGAGAAAACGAGTGGTGCTTTTATCCGTGTATGGTTTCTGTAACACTAAGATCTTTCATCACTTGCTTTTCAAAATCTAGTAGCTCTTGCCATTTCGCATCTACTTTTGCTCTGTCTCCATACTGTCGAGCAAAATTTAAGAACATCGTGTAGTGACCAGCCTCGCTTATCATGAGTTTGCGATAAAACTTAGCAAGCTTTTTATCTTCAAGCTCCTCAGACAGTAAGCGGAAACGCTCACAGCTTCTCCCTTCAATAAGCGCGGCTACCAGCAAACGGTTGACTAAGCTCTCTACTCTTGATCCTCCTTTTGGGAAAAAGAAGCGTAGCTTGTGTACGTAAGCATCCTTGCGCTCACGACCTAAGTGTAATCCTCTTTCTACCATGATATCGTGCACCATTTTAAAGTGGCTCATTTCTTCCATGGCAAGATCACTCATTGCACTCACAAGCTCTGTGTATTCTGGAAAACCTATGATAAAGGAAATCGCACTGGAAGCAGCTTTCTGCTCGCAGTAGGCGTGATCTGTAAGTATTTCTTCTATGTTTTTTTCAACAATATTTACCCAGCGAGGATCTGTAGGTAATTTAAGGTGGAGCATCTGGATAGCTTCTTTATTTTCCATAGCGTGTTTTTTTATAGGTCGAGATCAAATGTTTTCCTGAGGATATCTAGCGCAGGATTGTGTTCTCGTAGTTTATCATATCGTTCTTGAGCAGTATACGCATACTTGCGCTGTACTTCTTCATTCACCGTAATTCCTAAAGTAATATCATAATTGTTGAGACTACGTTTTAAAAATTCAAGTAGCGGCCCTTGAGCGCGTTCTACCTCAATTTTCATGGTCTCATTAGGGTATTCTAGTTCAATGGTAGTCCCATTCAATGTCGGCTGATCTGCTTCTAGGTTGGAGGCAATAATACGTTCTCCCTTGGCAAGAAGACGTTTTACATACTCTGCCCAAGCAGCTTGCATTGCAATTTCTGTAAATGGCTCTGTAGGTAGATTTTCTACATCTACTTTTTTATCAGCTTTCTTTAGCTCTAGCTCTTTTTTACGCTGTAACCCTTTAAGAGACAACCCAGACACACGATCCTTGCGCAACGATAATTCTGGTACGCTAGGAGTAGTGGGTGAAGCTTGAGGTGTTACGGGAGCAGGTTGTTGCGCCGCTGCTGCGTTCTGTGCAGGAGCTGCGTTTTGTGCTGGTGGCGGTGTTGCCGCAGGAGCATTCCCAGTTTGCGCTACGCTATTTTCTTGTACAGGAGTTTGTACAGGAGCAGAAACTGCTGGAGTAGTAGTACTCGGTGTTTGCGTAGCAGCTGCTGCTACTGGTGCTGCATTCGTAGCACTTGGTGCTTGTGTAGCTGCAGTATTATTTGGAGTTGCTGCCGTTTGCGTTTGTGTCGCTGCGCCAGTCTGTGTATGATCTACTTTATAATAAGAAGGTGGTACTAAGAAAGGACCGTCATTTTTTTTTTCTCCATCAAAAGTGATAGAGGCAAGTTGCATGAGACAAAGTTCTACTAGAAGTCGCTGATTACGGCTGGTTCTAAATTTAAGATCACAGTCATTTGCAATATTGATAGCTTCCATCAGGAATGCCATATCTGTCTTTTGTGATTGCTCGTAGTACTTTTTCTTAGTAGTATCACCAACTTCCAATAAATGAATCGTCGGCGGATTTTTACAAACCATTAAGTCTCTAAAGTGAGAAGCAAGACCAGCTATGTAGTGATGTCCATCAAAACCACGAGACAAGATATCATTATACTGTACGAGTACCTGTGGGATATCGTTCGTAAGTAAGTAATCTGTGGTGGTGAAATAGGTATCGTAGTCTAGAACGTTTAAGTTCTCTGTAACTGCCTTTCGCGAAAGCGTTTTACCACTAAAACTTACTACGCGGTCAAAAATGGATAATGCATCACGCATCGCTCCATCTGCCTTTTGAGCAATGATATGTAGTGCTTCTTCATCTGCTTCAATACCTTCTTCTATTGCGATCTGTACAAGATGCTTGCGAGCATCTGTAACTGTAATACGCTTGAAGTCAAAAATCTGACAACGAGAAAGTATCGTAGGGATGATTTTATGTTTTTCTGTAGTCGCTAGTATAAATATAGCGTGCTTAGGAGGTTCTTCTAGTGTTTTAAGAAACGCATTAAAGGCCGCAGCAGAGAGCATGTGCACCTCATCAATAATATACACCTTGTACTTTCCTACCTGTGGCGGGATGCGTACTTGGTCTATAAGACTACGTATATCATCTACAGAGTTGTTGGACGCTGCATCAAGCTCAAATACGTTAAAAGCAAAGTCTTCATCTGGACTTGTGTTCTCGTCGGTATTGATTTGCTTTGCAAGAATACGTGCACAAGACGTCTTACCCACACCACGAGGACCACAAAAAAGTAGCGCCTGAGCGAGGTGGTTGTTGCGTATTGCGTTTTCTAAAGTGTTAGTAATAGCCTGTTGCCCAACAACATCTTTAAAAGTGGTGGGACGGTATTTTCGGGCAGATACTATAAAAGGTTCCATACTCACAAATATAATGGGGTACGTATTATTATGCTAGTGAGTATGGACTCTTTATTGCTTATTTATTAACAGTAAGTGCAGAGAGCTTCTGGTCAATCACATGCACCATAATCTGGTAGCTGTGACTAGCCATTTCATCTTTATTGCTCCATTTTTTTGCGTTGCACATCGCTTTTTTACGATATGCCATTAATCGCCTCAGTTTTGGCGATGAGTAGAATAGGGATTTCATACTAGAGTGTTTTTGTTTGCCGTTGTAAAATATAATTTTTTTCGCAAATAGTTAACGATATGTTAACAATTTGTGTGTAAAATTATGAATGCTGTGATATTTGCTTTTCTATCTCTGCAGCTTCTGCATATAGACTATCGCTAGCACTTCTGTCACTCTTAGATAGTTGGAATGCCCTTTCTAAAACCTTTTTGTGTTTTTCCTGAAGTTTTTCTACTTCGCTTTTCTTTTTAAATAATCCGAACATAACTTTTTTTTACATAAAGATACGGTTTATGACAAGTGATGTCAACGAGTTTATGACAGTTTTACAATTCAGTAATGAATTTCTACACTTCGGTAAGTACTACTTTAAAAAAAGAAGCTTTGATATGATATTTACACCATCAAACAAAAAACAAACATCATGAACACAACAACGGAAAACACAAAGTACGATAGAGCAAGAGCAAGAGTAAGTGAGCTTAAAGAGTTTTATACACACCTAGGGACATACCTCATCTTTGTATGCTTCTTCTTAGTATTAAACTTTTATACCACAGGTTTTTTCTGGGCTATATTTCCTATCGCAGGTTGGGGAATCGGGATACTAAGTCATGCTGCAAAGACCTTTGGCTGGAATCCTTTCTTCTCAAAAGATTGGGAAAAACGTAAGATAGATGAGTACATTCGTAACGAGGACTTTAAATAAGATAACATGGAAACGCAACAAGAAAAGTATCAAAGAGCCACAGCGCATGTTCAAAAGGTTAAGAAATTCTATAGTAGATTAATTAACTCCCTTATTTTTATTGCTATTGTAGCAGTCATTAATTACTTCGTAAATGAGTTTCGTAATCCGTGGGTATTGTGGGTCATAGGCTTTTCATTGTTAGGGATTATTATAGATGCTATAAAACTCTTCGGGTTGAACTTCTTTTTAGGCAAAGGCTGGGAACAACGTAAGATAGAGGAGCATTTAAAAAAAGAAGAACAAGAATCACAGTCTAATACACTATTTAAAAAATAATGGAATCAACTACGAGCAAATACGAACGCGCAAAAAAACGTGTAGAAGAAGAGAAAGGATTTTACAGGCATCTCACCGTCTATCTGATTATAAATACGCTCTTGCAGCTATTCTATTCGGGGATGTTTTTTAACTTCGATGTGCTAGGGAATGCACCTTGGTGGGTACGTTATACAACACCATTTTTCTGGGGATTATCGCTGCTAGTGCATTGGATATATGTCTTTAAGGGCTTTCGCTTCTTTAAAGGGTTAAAGAAATGGGAAGATCGCAAGATTCAAGAATTTATGGATCAAGAGGAAGAAGAGTTTTCAAACCGCTTTCGCGAAAACAGGAAATCATGAGACATACGTTAGTTATCTTACTATTAGTGAGCTTCTGCTCTGTGCGCGCGCAGCAAAGTTTTGTAGTAGAAAATGTAACCTTATTTAATGGCACCGAAATCTTAACAAATCAATTTGTAAAAGTAGACAACGGAATCATCAGCAAGGTGTCCTCAAACCCACTTACTGCACAAGCTACCATAGACGGCACTGGGAAGTTCTTAATGCCTGCTCTTACTAATGCTCATGTACATACATGGGCGGCTCCACAACTACAAGAAGCAGCACAAGCAGGTGTTCTCAATTTGCTAGACATGCACGGCATGGAACCCATGCAAGAGGTAATGATTAATCTGCGAGATACTTCTGGAAATGCTAGATTGTATCGCGCAGGATATGCAGCTACCACAGAAGGCGGTCACGGGACACAATACGGTTTTCCTATTCCTACGCTTTCGGTGCCAGAAGATGCGCAACAATGGATAGCAGATCGTGTAACCGCTGGAGTTGATTACATAAAAATCATTGTAGAACCTTGGAAAGCTACACTTGATAAAGAAACAGTAGCGGCTATTATTAAAGAAGCTCATAAAGCAGATAAAATTGCGGTTGTACATGTGTCACGAGCGCAAGATGCTTTTGATGCACTCTCAAGCGGTGCAGATGGTCTCGTGCATATTTATAATGATGAGCCTCTTACAGCAGCACAACTCGATCAACTTAATGAAGATGCAAACTTCTTTGTAATACCTACCATACTTACCACAGTGTTGATTCAGCCACTGTATTACAATAAAACTCCTGAAGAAACTGCCGAAATAGAAGCGCGTCTCCTCAAGGAAGTTAAGCGTTTATATGATGCAGGTATTCCGATACTAGCCGGTACAGATCCACCAAATGCCAATATTAATATAGGCAGCGATTTGTATAAGGAATTGGCTTTTTTCGCGAAAGCGGGATTACCCATCGAAGCAGTACTTGCAAGTGCCACCTCATTACCGGCAGATAAGTTTTCTCTAGAGAACGTAGGTTATATAAAAGAAGGCTTTAAAGCAGATATGTTATTGCTTGATAAATCTCCCGTAGAAGATGTGAAGTACATGAACTCGATAGCCAAAATCTGGAAAGAGGGCGTGCTTATCACACAAGAATAAAGAATTAGTATTTTTACGTACATCAAAAAAATCATCAAACAACCAATCCATGAACGTACTCATTATAGAAGACGAAAAACCATCTGCAAGACGCCTTAACAGAATGCTTGCCGAAGTAGGAGTTACTGTAAATGAAATGCTGCATTCTGTAGAGGAAGCTGTGGCTTGGTTTAAAACAAATACACACCCAGATTTGATTTTTCTAGACATCCAACTTTCAGATGGATTGTCTTTTGAGATTTTTGATCAAGTAGAGGTGAAGAGTGCCATTATTTTTACAACAGCGTTTGATGAATATGCGCTACAAGCTTTTAAACTCAATAGTGTTGATTATTTATTAAAACCAATAGACGACGAAGACCTTGAAAACGCAGTAAATAAGTACAAAGAGCGCATGCCTAAGGCACAGGATGTGTCACTTAACTTTGAAGACATCCGTAAGCTACTTGGCGCTACGGCTGTAGAGCGTGAGTATAAAAAGCGATTTACAACTAAGATAGGGCAGCATATTAAAATGATTCCTATAGATGAGATTGAGTGTTTTTATAGTGAAAACAAAGGAACGTATGCTGGTACAATAGATGGACGTAATTATTTGCTGGATACAACGCTAGAACTGCTAGAGAATGATCTAGAGCCTGAGACATTCTTCCGAGTAAGTAGGAAGTTTTATGTAAACATCAATGCAATAGCAGATATCATTGCGTACACCAACTCAAGACTAAAAATAAAGCTGAACACCTGGAGCGAGCAAGAGATTATTGTGAGCAGGGAGCGTGTAAAAGACTTTAAAACGTGGATTGCCTAATCCTCAAGATTTTCATTAAAAGCACTAGGTAGCATTGTTGGGATTAATCGCACGAGAATAGGAAGTAATAATCCGCCTCCTGGAAGTAAGAATACTGCGAGTGACGGTATGCTTTTGCAAATGTCAAGTAATTGTTTTTTTACCACTTTACGCTCTTCTTTAGATAAATCACGTGTAGTAGACTGACCTAGTAAAATCACTAAGTCACGACTCTCTCTTATTTCTCTCACAAGACGTTTGCTATTACGTGAGATTAGGTTTCCGACAGAAGAAGTCGTCTGACTATAAAAATGCTTTATAGGATTACTGTATTTAAGATATGATATCTCTGTACCGTGTTCCGTCAGGAATGTTTTTACGGCAAGTACCGCATCAAGGTAGCCCTTTTCATCAAGTCCCATAATGGTACAGAACTGCATGATAAATTCGCGTTCGTGCTTATCGATTTTCTCGTCATCCCATAGCGATAGACTACATAAATCTAGAAGATATTGTTGCTCCAGGGGTTCTGTGATAATCCCGAGATTAATCTCAGAGACCTTCGTATGTGTGTGCTTTATGAGTTCGTTATAGCGTACAGAGCTTTCAAATAGTTTTATAAGGAGCTTGTTATATTCATCTTTACTCTCCTTTTGTTGCAATGCCAGCCATATAGATTCTGTAAGAACAGCCTCTAGGTTTTTTGCATATTCGTAGGGATCACCTTGGGTAATGAGGTAGTGATCAAAACTTAGAATATCTATAAACACTAAAGCATTAGTGATAAGATGACTAAAACTCTTCTGCAAGGCAGACTCATTAGTCTGCACCCGTTGGTGGATAATCTTCTCCACCTTAGCAGCTGCAGATTCATTACCCAACGGAATTTTAATAAAGTACTGTTCTTTTTTATCTAGCTGCCTGTAAAATGAAACGATAGCTTCTAGGCAATCTTCTTGCCTAGCATTTGCAATCGTATCGTAATACGTAAAAGCAAGTGCGTCAAAGAGATTAATCTTTGTCTTCTCTTGTACCGTCCACTTAAGTTGTGAGGACTCACTATCCAGCAAGGTGTCTAGAGAGTGTCCATATATAAAACCCTTGGCTCGTAGCGAATCATAAAATGCACGCTCATCCATAGGGTTCTTAACTAGATAGTCAAGAAGCTTTGGGAAGTGTTTATTTATCCAGCCAGTGGCAGAAGGATTCATAAGTGAGCTAATTTATAATACGATAGTTATTCGAAATTCGCTAATTGCGAGCGTTGTCTTAAGCGTTCTTTTGTGCTGTGATTTCTGTAATTCTTACAATGACCTCAACGGCTTTCATCATACTCTCTACAGGTACATATTCATACCGCCCATGGAAGTTATGACCACCTGCAAAAATGTTAGGACACGGTAATCCCATAAACGAGAGCTGTGATCCATCTGTACCACCACGTATAGGTTTGATAAGTGGTTCTATGTCTAGCGATTTCATTGCTTCCTCTGCAATATCCACAATGTGCATTACAGGCTCTACTTTCTCACGCATATTAAAGTATTGATCTTTGATCTCTACAGACACTACTTCTTTTTCTAGCTGCGCATTAAGCTCATCTGCTAGTTGGATCATCATTTCCTTACGTGCTTCAAAGTGTCCTTTGTCGTGATCTCTTATAATATATTCTAGCGTTGTATTATCTACGCTGCCCGTAATGTCATGTAAGTGAAAGAATCCCTCACGATCAGAAGTGTGTTCTGGAGTTTCTAGTCTTGGTAAGCTATTGATGTAGTCTGTAGCGATGTACATACTATTTACCATTTTGCCTTTTGCATAGCCTGGGTGTACAATTTTACCTTCTATGGTAACGACCGCCCCAGCAGCATTAAAGTTTTCATATTCTAGTTCGCCTATCTGGCTACCATCCATAGTATACGCCCATTCGGCACCAAATTTTGCTACATCAAATTTATGTGCACCACGACCTATTTCCTCATCAGGAGTAAAGCCTACGCGTATTTTACCGTGTTTTACTTGAGGATTTTCAAGCAAGTATTTCATCGCTTCCATAATCTCAGTAATACCTGCTTTATCATCTGCACCTAGTAGGGTGGTGCCATCTGTTGTGATGATGGTTTGCCCTTTATATTGCTTTAAATCATCAAAGTATTCTGGAGACAACACAATATTCTGTTCTTTATTAAGAACAAGATCGCCACCGTCATAATTCTCCCAAATCTGTGGTTTTACATCCTTCCCTGTAAAATCTGGAGTTGTATCAAAGTGCGATACAAAACCAATAACTGGTACCTCATGATCTACATTGCTAGGGAGTGTTGCCATCACGTACGCATGCTCATCTATCGTTACCTCACTCATTCCCATTGCTTCCAGTTCATCCTTGAGCTGTCTTGCAAGATCCCACTGGCACTCAGTACTTGGCGTGGTGTCGCTGTTAGGGTCACTTTCGGTATAGGTAGTTACGTAGCTTATAAATCTTTTAAGAAGTGCGTCTTTATCAATCATAATGGGTGGTTGTGAGTACGCTTTCGCGAAAGCGTAAAAATCATCATTCAGTTCTGCTTCAAAAATACCTCTTTTTGGACTATTTTTGCACCACAGAAACGACCGAAATGTACAAACTCCTCATACGCCCAATTCTCTTTTCCTTTGATCCAGAAAAAGTGCATTATTTTACTTTTAGATGGATAAAGCGATTACATAAATTAGGACTCTCAGGACTTCTTAATCGTATGGGTAAGGTGGAAGACAAGCGACTAGAGCGCAAAGTGCTGGGACTTACTTTTAAAAACCCCGTAGGACTAGCAGCAGGTTTTGATAAGGATGCAAAGCTTTTTAATGAACTAGGAGACTTAGGATTTGGTTTTATTGAGATAGGTACCGTTACTCCAAAGGCACAAGCAGGAAACCCAAAGCAGCGTCTGTTTCGATTAAAAGAAGATCAAGGGCTCATAAACAGAATGGGCTTCAATAATGGAGGAGTAGCCGAGGCTGTAACTCGATTAAAATCTCGCAAAAACAACAACATTATCATAGGTGGAAACATCGGTAAAAACACCGATACCAAGCCAGAAGATTATACAGCAGACTATCTGACATGTTTTCACGAGCTACATCCTGTAGTAGATTATTTTGTGCTCAATGTAAGTTGCCCTAATGTAGCTAGTCATGCAAAATTGAATGATAAAGATTATCTAGAAGAACTTATAGGAGCCGTACAGCAAGCAAATAAGAAGTATGCAGTACAGCGACCAATTGTTCTTAAAATAGCTCCAGATCTTAATGACCAGCAACTAGATGAAATCGTAGCGCTTGTGAAAGAAACAGGGCTAGATGGTGTGATTGCAAGTAATACCTCTGTAAATAGAGAAGGTTTGATAACCACGGACGCTCGCCTTGCAGAAATAGGTAATGGCGGACTAAGCGGTAAGCCAGTAACCGATCGTTCTACACGTGTGATTAAGTACCTATCAGAGAAGAGTAATAATTCATTCCCAATTATAGGTGTAGGAGGAATTCACTCTGCACAAGACGCTCTGGATAAATTTGAAGCAGGAGCATCCCTCGTACAACTATATACAGGGTTCGTATATGAAGGTCCAGGGTTAATTAAAGAGATAAATAACACCATCTTAGCGAAAGGATAGTACGTTACTGCCGTCTAGTAACTACACGCTAATCAATTCATACCATGAGAAATTCTCATAAACTTATTTTTGCTTCCATTGCCGTCATGCTTTTTGCCATGAAACCTGATATCGCAACCTTTATCCCGCAATGGGCAAAGCTCGCTGCAGCAGGTCTTTTATTGTTGCTAGGCTTTTACTCGATGTGGAAGGAACGACAGTGGTAGTGTTGTAGGCATCATGTTTTTTCTTATTTTGCGAGGACTAACTAACTAGTATTCCTTTGATAGAATCTCTCATTGCTTTTCTTGCAGCAACAGCATTGCTTGCGTTTTCGCCAGGGCCAGATAACATCTATGTACTCACGCAAAGTGTTGCAAATGGAAGTAAATCTGGACTAGCAACCACCGCAGGATTGATTTCTGGATGTATTGTACATACTACACTCGTTGCACTAGGTCTTTCGGCAGTGATTGCGACTTCCCCTTTTCTGTTTTTTGCAATTAAAACGGTAGGAGCAATCTACTTACTTTATCTAGCCTTTAAAGTCTACCGCAGCGATGCATCGATAAATCTCTCAGATGGCGCTCCAAAAAAATCTTATACAGCCCTTTTTAAACAAGGCGTGATTATGAATATCCTTAACCCTAAGGTGACCATATTCTTCTTAGCATTTTTCCCAGGATTCCTCTGGGATCCAGAAGGAAATACGGTGTATCAGTTTTATGTCTTAGGATTGCTGTTTATGCTAGAATCCTTTGTCATTTTTGGGAGTATCGCACTCGTAGCGGGTAAAATCTCTCATGTACTTCGCACTAATAAGAATGCAGGAGTTGTTTTAAAGTGGCTCCAGATTATCGTTTTTATAGGGATTGCTGTTTACATTTTTATAGACGGCTAGTTTTCCAAACGATATACAATAGCTTGCCATGGGCGAAGGGTAAACTCCTTAAAGGTTCTATCATCTATAATTTTATCATTAGAAATCACTTTGATCTTTCTGTTATAGCTTACAGTAAGTGGCAGTGAGAAGTGTGCTGTGTCTTCAGAGAAGTTTAAGAGCACTAAAAAGCGATCACTCTCCAGCGTTCGTGTGTAGCAATATACTTGCTCATCTTCTGGCTTGATACACTCATAAGCGCCATATACAAGTGCTGGGTATTTCTTACGTAAGGCAGTCATCTGTTTGAAGTAAGAAAGTATAGAGTCTTTTTTATTATGTTGGTCTTTTACACTCACACCTGTCTTGTAATCACTATTTACATTTATCCACGGGGTGCCGCTTGTAAATCCAGCGTTTTCTGTATTGTCCCACTGCATGGGAGTGCGTGCATTTTCTCTAGCAGCATGTTGCTCACTGTCCATAAAATCGTCAAGATCTCCACCTCTGTTTTTTACGGTCTCATATCTGTTAATGGTATTAATATCGCGATAATCTTCTATGTCTGTAAAGCGTACGTTAGTCATCCCAATTTCATCACCTTGATAAAAATAAGGAGTACCGCGCATGGTCAATAGAAATGTTTGAAGTAGGGTAGCGCTGTTTCTCCAGTGTTCTGGAGTGTCATTTCCCCAGCGACTTACAGCTCTTGGAAAGTCGTGATTTGCTAGAAACAACGATCCCCAGCCAGCTTTTGCAAAAGCAGTATCCCAGTCAGTAAATACTTTTTTAAATTCTGATAGTGAATAGCCGCCCTCACGCATTCTAAAAACCTCTCCAGGAGCACGGTCTAAACTCATGAGGTCAAAGTGAAAGAACATATCCATTTCCTTACGTTCTTCATGAACAAAGTCCAACGCATCATCAATACTTATCCCTGGGCCTTCACCTACAGTAAACGCATCGTATTTTGAGATTACTTCATTATTAAGTTCGTTGAGGTATTCATGCACTTTTGGGCCATTTGCATAATACGCAATGTATTCATGAGGTTCTTTTGCATCTATCGCTGGGTAGTTGATGTCTTTACTTATAAAAGGAATTACATCCATACGGAAACCATCAACACCTTTTTTAAACCAGAAGTGCATCATATCATATATTTCGGCTCTCACTTTTGGGTTTTCCCATTTGAGGTCGGGCTGTTTTACGGCAAAGTAGTGTAAGTAATATGCATCCGTTTGTTTATCGTATTGCCATGCATTTTCTTCTACATCAAAGTAACTCCATCTCTTTGGAGGTGTACCTTTTTCGGCTGGCCACCAGTGGAAGTAGTCTCGGTAAGGATTATCACGAGAAGTCCTACTTTCTTTAAACCATTCATGCTCGTCACTACAGTGATTTACCACAAGATCCATCACTAGTCGTAGTCCTCTAGCTTTCATTCCCGAGAGTAACTCGTCAAAATCATCCATAGTGCCAAACTCTGCCATAATCTTTCGGTAATCACGTATGTCATAACCATTATCATCATTAGGCGAATCATAAATAGGGTTGAGCCAGATAATGTCTACCCCTAGACTAGCTATGTAGTCTAGTTTTTCTATGATTCCGCGCAAGTCACCTATGCCATTACCTGTGGTATCACGATAGGATCGAGGGTAGATTTGGTATACAATTCCTTCTTTCCACCAAGTTTGCGTTTGCGTCATCATTTGTAATTTTATAGTATTACGAAGTTAGCGATAGATACGCTTTCGCGAAAGCGTAACAAACACTACCATCAATCCACAGAATTATGTAACTTTGACCCCCGAACAGATTTCGGAAAATTCTATGAGCCAAAAAGTACTTCTTACTGCGACAGAGATTAACATCATTCTCAATCGTCTGGCTTGTCAACTCATTGAAAATCATACTGATTTTAAAAATACCGTTCTTATTGGGATACAGCCTCGCGGCGTTTATCTAGCAGAACGTATTAAGAAGTTGCTCACCACAGACTATGGCATTGAGGCTATCAAGTTAGGTTATCTAGATATCACGTTTTATCGTGATGATTTTCGCCGTAGCGAGAAAACGCTAGAAGCAAATAAGACTAAAATAGACTTTGTTGTAGAGGATAAGAAAGTGGTCTTTATAGACGATGTCTTGTATACAGGGCGTAGTATAAACGCTGCTCTCACTGCGGTACAAAGTTTTGGGAGACCAGAAGAAGTAGAGTTATTATGTCTTATAGACAGACGTTTCTCTCGTCATTTACCTATTCAACCAGATTATAAAGGGCGTCAGGTAGATGCTATAAATGATGAACAAGTGAAGGTGTGCTGGGAAGAAAATGATGGAGAAGACACCGTATATCTAGTAAAAAGCTAACTATTATGAGCGAGTTGAGTGTCAATCATCTGCTAGGAATCAAGTATATCAATGAGGCAGATATTGAACTTATTTTTAAAACGGCAGATCATTTTAAGGAAGTGATCAATCGCCCTATTAAAAAGGTGCCATCACTACGTGATATTACTATTGCAAATCTCTTTTTTGAAAATAGTACACGTACAAAATTGTCTTTTGAACTTGCAGAAAAACGTCTAAGTGCAGATGTAATTAACTTTTCGGCTGCAGCATCGTCTGTAAAGAAAGGAGAAACGCTCATTGATACCGTAAATAATATTCTATCCATGAAGGTAGATATGGTAGTTATGCGACATCCTAATCCTGGAGCTGGCGTATTTCTATCAAAACATATCAAGGCAAGTATTGTAAATGCTGGAGATGGTGCTCATGAGCACCCTACACAAGCATTACTAGATAGTTATTCTATAAGAGAACGTCTAGGTGATGTAGCGGGAAAAAATGTGGTGATTGTAGGAGATATTTTACACAGCCGTGTTGCGCTATCAAATATATATGCGCTTAAGTTACAAGGAGCAAACGTAAAAGTATGTGGTCCAAAAACGCTATTGCCTAAATACATAGAATCACTAGGAGTAGAAGTAGAGCTAGATTTACGCAAAGCGCTTGAATGGTGCGACGTAGCAAATATGCTTCGCGTGCAAAATGAGCGAATGGATATTAGTTACTTTCCAAGCACAAGAGAATACACACAGCAATACGGAGTAAATAAGAAGTTACTAGATTCTCTAGATAAACAAATTGTAATCATGCACCCAGGACCTATAAATCGCGGTGTAGAGATTACGAGTGACGTAGCAGATTCAGAACATGCAATTATCTTAGATCAAGTACAGAACGGAGTTGCAGTGAGAATGGCAGTAATGTATCTTCTAGCTTCAAAAATCAAACAATAATGACGGTTACAGAAAAACCTACCTATACCATACTTACAGACGACCGCACAGATGTGCGCGATTTTGCATTACACTTAGAGAATATAGTTCCAGATCACTATGATCAAAAGAATCTAGTGATAGATCTTCTCAAATATGACGAGCTCACACTTGAAGATCTTGTACAATTTTTAAAGCTTTCAAACTACCAGCGCGCAGATAAGAAATCATTTGTCTTTGTTAATACAGGGATTAACTATGATGTTGTACCAGATGAGATGATTGTTGTTCCTACGATTGAGGAAGCTGGAGACGTAATTGAACTGGAAGAAATAGAGCGCGATCTCGGATTTTAAAATATTTTATGTCTAGCAATCTACATCTTACTATTTTAGGTTGTTATGCAGCAGCGCCCAGCTCTTTTAAAAATCCCACATCACAAGTTTTAGACATACGCAATCACTTGTTTCTTATAGATTGTGGAGAGGGCACACAGGTTGCACTGCGCCGTAACAAGATTAAGTTTTCACGTATAAAGCACATATTTATATCACATTTACACGGAGATCACTTTTTTGGACTAATGGGAGTGATTACTACCTTTAGTCTTCTTAAAAGAACAGCACCGCTCACTATTTATGGACCTAAGGGTCTTAAAGAAATTATACTCTTACAATTAAAAATCACGCAAGGATTAACAAGTTATCCTCTGCGATTTGTAGAGATCACAAGTAAAGAACCTACGGTTATTTATGAGGATGATGAAGTGACGGTAACCACAATACCGCTTAAACATCGCATTTATACAAATGGCTTTTACTTTCAAGAAAAGCCAGGGGAGCGTAAACTAGACATAAATGCCTGCCTTAATTATGAGATTGATAAGGCTTATTACTCAAAAATTAAGCAAGGTGGTGATATTACCTTAGATGATGGAACGCTTATCCCTAATGATAAGCTTACCTTTGACCCATCTAAGCCTAAGAGCTATGCATATTGTAGTGATACAGCTTATAAAGAAGCAGTCGCTACACAAATTGAAGGAGCTACCGTGTTATATCATGAGGCGACTTTTTTAGAAAGTCACGCACATTTGTGTAAACCTACTGGTCACAGTACGGCGGCACAAGCAGCGCAGATTGCGGCAAAGGCAGAGGTGGGAAGTTTAGTGTTAGGTCATTATTCCATAAGATATGGAGATTTGAATCTATTTATAGAAGAAGCTAGACCTCATTTTGAGAATGTCTTATTAGGAGACGATGGTAAAGAATTTACATTTTAAAGCGTTATGATGGAAGAAGAAATTAAGAAAATAGCAAAACCAGTGCTGGCTAAGTTGCAAGGGCATTTTGATATTTTGATACCGCGTAACCTATTTCTAGTAAGCCCAGATACGCAGCTTAAGAAGATTAATACCATTTATGGATCTACTTCTGTAAAAGGAAATATCAGTATTACTTTTAAGTTATTTATGCTGGAAGATCAATATATCTGTGAGTATTTTTTACAAGCAGATGGATTTACAGAGCATCGTCGTTATAATATTTACACAGATCGTGTGGAGATGTTAGAAAACTTTGAAGGTCAGTTTGCCGCATCAGGAGTAGATGATGAGGATATGGATTATGAGGAGTTCACACGTATTAGAAAGCATAATGATAAGGTGAGAAAACTTTTGATTAAAAAAAGATTCATGAGGAAGTAGAAGTACGCTTTCACGAAAGCGTGCATCTCAAAATCTTTATCTTTTAAAGCGCATATTTTGGGTCATTTTTAGGAATTCTGAACTAATTCTGACTTTTATCTTCACCACGGTCTTCGTACATTTACTGCAATGAACAGAGACTTACACGACTACAGAAAATCATACGAGAAAGGCGAGTTGCTATTAGAAAACTCGGCTTTAAACCCTATGGACCAATTTAAAACTTGGTTTAAAGAAGTGGAAGACGCCGGAGGCGTTGCCGAACCGAATGCGATGACTGTTGCCACTTTAGGAACAGACGGTTTTCCAAAATCAAGAATTGTTCTTCTCAAAGAACTAGATGCAGATGGGTTTGTTTTTTATACAAATTATACAAGCGAGAAAGGGGAGAGTATAGCTCACCACGATAAGGTGGGAATTTCTTTTTTCTGGCCTAATCTAGAACGTCAAGTGATTATCAAAGGTGATATAGAAAAAGTAAGTACAGAGCGCTCTGATACTTATTTTAATGCTAGACCAAAAGATAGTCAGCTAGGTGCTTGGGTTTCTGACCAAAGTAGTGTGATTGGAGGAAGAGAAGTTCTGGAAGATAAGATGAAGGCACTCAAAGTAACTTACGAAGGAAAAGATATACCACGTCCAGCACACTGGGGTGGTTATATTGTAAAGCCCGTATCTATAGAGTTCTGGCAAGGAAGACCGAGCCGTTTACATGATAGAATACGCTACAGACTAGAAAACGACCAGTGGATTAAAGAAAGATTAGCCTCGTAATATGAAAACACTCTACCTCGTAAGACACGCAAAATCAAGTTGGAAATTTGATGTTATAGATCATGAGCGACCGCTCAATGAAAGAGGCTTAAATGACGCACCCGCGATGGCAGACCATATTGCGTCAACAATGCCTAAGCCAGATCTTATGATGAGTAGTGATGCTTTAAGAGCAAAAACAACTGCTGTATACTTTGCAAAAGCATATGGTATCGATGATAGAGAAATACAGTTAGACTATAAAATGTATGACTTTGCGGGAGCAGATCTCGTTGAGGTGATACGTAATGTGAGTGATGAAGTTAATTGTTTAATGGTTTTTGGGCATAATAATGCAATGACTAATGTGGTCAATACTTATGGAAATGAAACTATAGATAATGTCTCTACAGCTGCGTTTACAGCAATAACTTTTGATATTGATAGTTGGAAAAATCTCAAACAAGGAAAGACGATTTATTACAAAGCTCCTAAAGAATTATAATAATGACGCAAACAGACGAAAACAGATATATAAACCGTGAGTTAAGTTGGTTACAATTTAACGCTAGGGTATTACAAGAAGCTGCAGATGAAAATGTACCACTTATTGAGCGTTTTCGTTTTTTAGGTATTTTTTCAAATAACCTAGACGAGTTCTTTAGAGTACGATATGCTACGGTGCGTAGAATTGTAGATGCTGGTAAAACAGGAAGAAAGGCCTTAGGAGTTTATTCTGCCGAAGAGTTACTTGAAAAAATCACTGAGATTGTAATAGAACAGCAAACAGAAAGCCTCAAGATTCTTGAGGATATTTATAAAAAGCTAGAGAAAGAAAACATTTACATGCTCACCGAAGATGAAATTACACTTCCGGAGCATAAAACATTTATTAAAGACTTCTTTACAGATCAAGTATCTCTCGCTGTAGAAACTATTATCCTACGTGAAGATGTAGAGCTGCCACGTATTCAAGATCTTGACGCCTATTTAATGGTAAAGATGGTGCTTTCAGATACAAAGAAGCCGTTATATGCACTTTTGGAGATTCCAAGTACGATAGATCGTTTTGTAGTGTTGCCGCAAGTAGATGGTAAGGATTACATCATGATGCTAGATGATTTGATTAGGTATAATCTTGATACCATTTTTAGCATTTTTGATTATGACAGTATTACTGCTCATATGATTAAAATAACACGTGACGCAGAGCTAGATATTGAGTCTGATTTAGGTAAGAGCTTTTTAGAAAAACTCACTCGAAGCGTAAAAGGAAGAGAAGATGGGGAACCTGTGCGCTTTGTTTTTGATAAAACAATTGAGCAAGAAACGCTACAGTTTCTACTTAGTAAATTAGGTATAGAGCGTATAGATAGTATCATTCCTGGTGGTAGATATCACAACAGGAAAGATTATATGAACTTCCCGACCTTTGGTAGGAAAGAGCTCTACTACCCAAGTGTCAAGCCATTACCTATTGCGGGAATAAGCCTAGAAGATAACCTACTAGCTAAGGTCGCAAAGAAAGACTTCTTGCAATACACACCTTACCAGAGCTTCTCTTATACTATCAAATTTTTAAGAGAAGCAGCACTAGATCCTAAAGTGAGATCTATAAAAATTACTATCTATAGACTTGCAAAATTATCAAGTATCGCAAGTGCACTTATTAACGCAGCCCAAAATGGAAAAGAAGTAACGGTACAAATAGAGCTGCGAGCACGTTTTGACGAAGAGTCGAACATGCGCTATGCAAAGAAAATGCAAAACGAAGGTGTTCGTCTCATCTTTGGTGTGCCTGGTTTAAAAGTTCATAGTAAAGTCTGTGTGATTGATAGAGAGGAAGAGGGTAAGATAGTACGTTATGGTTTTATAAGTACAGGAAATTTTAACCACGCTACGGCCCGTATTTATACAGATTACACACTCTTTACAGCAAACAAGGAAATATTAAAGGATTTAAGCAAGCTCTTCAATTTCTTTGATACTAATTATATAGTAAATAAATATAAGCATCTCGTTGTAGCACCACACTACTCAAGAAATAAGATGTACAGGCTTATTCAAGAACAAATAGAGGTTGTAAAAAATGGTGGAAACGGTTTAATACGATTAAAGCTCAATAGCATCTCAAATTATGAAATCATTGACAAGCTTTACGAGGCGAGTAACGCTGGTGTAAAGATAGAAATGATTGTACGTGGTGTATGTTGTTTGATTCCTGGGGTACCAGGAATGAGTGAGAACATTAAAGTTATTAGTGTCATCGATAAATTCCTTGAACATACTAGAGTCTACATCTTTGGAGAGCCGGGATGGGAGAAGGTATTCATTTCTTCATCAGACTGGATGAGCCGTAACCTTGATAATAGGGTAGAAGTTACAGTCCCTATTTATGATGAGGATGTTAAGAAAGAAATAATAGAGACGCACGAGATTGCATGGAGTGACAATGTAAAAGCTCGTGTACTTAACAAAGAGATGGATAACAGATACAAAATAGACGATAAGCCAGCGATAAGATCACAATTTGCTACGTATGATTATTATGTAAATAAACTCTCTCAATTATAGTGCTTACCATAAAAAAATATGCCGCAATAGATATAGGTTCTAATGCAGTACGTCTACTCATAGCAAACATCATTGAGCAGGAAGATGGTCCTACGCTATTTAGAAAAAACGCGTTAGTTCGTGTGCCTATTAGGCTTGGAGAAGACGTTTTTATTAATGGGGAGATTTCTGCAAAGAACCAAGAGCGCATGGAGGATGCCATGAAAGCTTTTAGGTTACTTATGAATGCTCATCAAGTGCTAGAATATAGAGCTTGTGCTACAAGTGCGATGAGAGATGCTCGTAATGGTTTTGCTTTCGCGAAAGCGTTAAAGAAAAAAACAAACATCACTATAGATATCATAGACGGCGAGGAAGAGGCAAAAATTATAGCAGCTACAGATCTTAATAGTTTTATTAAGGAAGACCGAACATACATCTACGTAGATGTAGGAGGAGGGAGCACAGAGATAACCATCTATCACATGGGTAGCATGATTGCATCTAGATCGTTTAAAATAGGAACTGTACGATTGTTAAATGATCTCGTCTCGCAAGAAGATTGGGATATTATGCAAAAATGGATTGCTTTAAAATGCGCAAACTATGATCATATAGATCTTATAGGATCTGGTGGAAACATAAATAAGGTATTTAAGTTAAGTGCAAAAAAGCCAGGTAAAACCTTATCATACCTCTTTCTAACGCAATTATATAAAGAGCTTCAAAATATGAGTTATGATGAGCGTATTATCAAATTAGAACTCAATCCTGACCGCGCAGACGTAATAATTCCTGCATTGCGTATCTATTTACAAGCAATGAAATCATCAAAAGCAAAACAGATTATTGTGCCGAAAATTGGACTTGCAGATGGTATCATTAAGAGTTTGTATCATTCTAATAATTCGTAATTGGGATTTAAAAATTAATGTATATTTGCTTGTAAAACGTAGAATTACAAAACATTAGCTCATGAAAAAATCTTTATTTTTTATTACAGGACTGTTTCTTTTATCTTTTTTTTCCATCAACGCTCAAATTACTTCTGGATTTAAAGCGGGTGTGAATTTTGCAGATGTAAATGGATTATCTTTTGACAATGATGGTAGCTCTGCAGCAGAGAGAATTGAAAACCAACTTGACGGTAAGCGCACAAGTTATTTTGTAGGTTTTCTAGTGGATATTCCTATCTCAGAGAAGTTGAGTTTTATGCCAGAATTTATCTTCTCTCAACAAGGAAAGAATTTAGAAAGTTTTCGCCTAGATTACTTAAACCTTCCTTTAGGATTAAAGCTTAATCTAAGTAATCTGTATATTAATGCTGGGCCACAAGTAGGTGTAAAAGTCTGGGATCCTAATAAGTCTGGAATATTTTCAAACTTTGAAGCTTCTGCATTTGGAGGTTTAGGATATATCTTTGATTCTAATATTTTTATTGAAGCAAGATATACTTATGGTCTCACAGATATCTTTCAAGACAACAACAATTTTACTTTTGATAACGCTGGTGAGACTCGATTTTCTGACTTAGAAGGTAAAAATGCTGTGATTCAATTGGGAATAGGCTATAGACTTTAGAGCAAATCGTGTTCGTTACCGGGTGTAATTTGTTTTTTATAGTTTATTTACTTGGTTTTGTTATTTTACTATAGAAAACTGATTTATACAATTTATCTTTATACCCTGAGGTTCCCAACGTTATCTCTATTTACTAATGACGAATATCTTTTAATTATGAAAAAAATAGTACTATCTATCATCTTTTTTGCATTTTTATGTAGCACACAGCTTTTTGCACAAGGCGTACGTTTTGGCTTTAAAGCAGGTTTGAGTGTGAGTGAAATAAGCAATCTAGAGTACACTATCGTAAATACAGGTTTAGATGGTGACCCGGCTATTGCGCCTTTTAATTCAATAGATGAAGGCCGCTACGGATTTGCAGTTGCATTTCTTGCAGAAATTCCAGTAACTAACAAATTAAGCTTTCAGCCAGAATTTGCTTTTGCATCCCAAGGAAACAAGTATGAAGGTGTTCGTTATGATTTTTTACAAATCCCTTTAGGATTACGTCTTAACCTTAATAGACTTTTTCTTATTGCAGGACCACAAGCAGGACTTAAGATTTCATTTTATGAGCAATCAGAAAATTACAAATCATTTGACTTTTCTGCATTTGGTGGTATAGGATATCACTTTAACGAGAGCATCTTTGTAGAAGCTCGCTTTACAAAAGGATTCTTAGAGGTTTTTGAAGACGATGCAGCGGTACGTTTGCCATATACACCTGGAGAAGGAGATCCACAAGCAGATAATAATAGCCTTGTGAATGGAGATAACTTCCTTGTAAATGGATCAGGAACTAATCAATACATTACATTGAGTATAGGGTACCGTTTATAACATACCTTATTATTTAATTAAAAAGCCCAGCTATATGTAATAGCTGGGCTTTTTGATTTGTAGAAACAGGTGTTACTCTTCGCTTGTAACTGTCATTCTAGTTACTATTAGAATAGGGATCATAATAGAATATGCTATAAAAAAAGGAATGATATAGTCTGCAAGCCCAACCACAAGAAACAATGCAATTAATAATAATTGAAAACCTAGACCAAAAGTAGAAACTATTGTCATGAGCCAGTTAGGTGTAATAGACCCTTTCTCTGCCTTAGGGTCCAGCTTATAAATAAGAGCGTCAAATGCGCCATACAACACTCTGTATGTTTTATATAAAAAGGTAACAGTACTTTGCTGCTCTCCTGGCAACGCCTTAGGAATTCCTATTTCTATAACACGACTTGTGGTGTCGCCATCAAGCTTGCTGCGCAATATCACATAATAGTAATTATATAATGTTCCTTGCAGCTGGATGCAAAAAAAAGCAAGTACCGTCCAGTATAAACTAGTGTCAGTTATGAATCCTATAGTGTAAAGGATAGCAGCGTTTAAAAGAATATCAGATATAGAATCTAGATATCTTCCTGTGTATGAAGGAGTATTTTTAATTCTCGCGAGTTCGCCGTCTGCTGCGTCAAGAATTGATTTTAGAATCAGGAAAAATGCAGCCCAAAAGTAATATCCTTTCGTAATACAAATAATAGCAATAATGCCACTTACTACAAAAGAGTACGTTACTTGTACAGGCGTGGCAGCCGTGTGTTTTAGAGAAAGAGCGATACGGCGAGCTATGCTTCGGCCATAATCAGAAAGGTCAACAAATTTGTGGGCTTTGGGTAATTTTGACATAAACTTCTAGGTAGTAGCATTTTTAAAAACCTAGAAGGTGCATTTAAAACAGCAATTTATTTTGGGTGCAAAGATACGGGTTAAGTAGGTTTATTTTGCTTTCGCGAAAGCGTAAATCAACCATTAATTTCGCGTTTTACAAAAGGGTATATAGAAAGCATTAAAAAGAAAATTATGCTCACTACAACTGTTATAGATATAAAACCGAAAACTACATGTAATCCGAAAAGAAGTGTAATGGTAGGTTGTATTACTCCAAACATAACGAGTAAAACAATGAGTATATATGCAACCGTGATAACTTTGGGAACCTTGCGCACAGACTGCGATGTAAGACTTAGTAATTGAGGTAATACTTCCTCAGATAGATGCATCCCAAGTTTTGAAATAAGTTCTTCACTAAATCCCATTCCTCTATATCTTATGGGGTCTAGCTGTATAGCATACTTTAAAATTCTTTCTTGATGACGTTCATACACACGATGTATATCCAGTTCTTCTTTAAACTGATTATATTTAAATCCAAAGTAATGGTTCCAGCCCATTCCGACTTTATGCTCAGTCCATTTTTTGAGCATACGCACATCATATTCTTTAGGATTCATGTAGCCTTTTACACTGCTCTTACTAGGGTCATTGAGAAGTAATGCTTTGGTTTCTAGGTAAAGTATTTCTGTTTCTCCGTAGCGATCTTTCTCTTCAATATATTCTAACGCTAGTTTAGATCTTCCTTTGTAGAATTCTTTGACTAAAAAGTAATTGAGACTTGAGAATTCCTCGTCAATGTATTCTTTAAGCCCTGGTGCCCACACGGATGATCTTAAAAGAATATCTGCAATATCTCTAAAATAGTGAACTTGCTGTGTCAATTTTTGTATCTCTTGAGACAATGAATCTCCAGAAAACTTAAGACGGGCTGTTTTTGAGAGAATAAAACCAAGAAGAACGACAACAAGAATAGAACTCAAAAATAAGAGTAACAGAAGTATGTTTTTGAGCTCAGGTAGGTGGTCATTTGTAAAAAATAACTCTAAACTTATCATCATAGTAATCCCTCCGCAAACGCTCATAAGCGCCGGGATAAAGGGTACAACCGTCTTGACAAAATTGCGCAATTTTATCTAATCTTTTGATTAATAATAGGTTGGGCCTTTATCTCTTGTGGAGACGCAGGAAGCAAATAAACCATTAATATTTGAATTTACAAAATCTGGATTTTACTCTAGTGTTTTGAGTACAAATGCAAGTGATTACTCATTTACAAAAGCGACGCTGTGACAAGCAACTACAGCTGCTGTCTCTGTGCGTAAACGACTATTACCAAGAGACACAGGAGTAATACCTTGCTTGAGAGCAAGTTCAATTTCGGCAGTAGAAAAATCGCCTTCTGGACCTATGAGTATGGTGTATGAGTTATGAGGTTTGAGATAATCTTTAAGTGACTCTTTTTTAAGATCTTCACAGTGAGCAATAAATGTATTTTCTATGCTATTATGCTCCACAAACTCTGAAAATGACGTGAGCGGATGCAAGATAGGAAGATGATAGTGCAGTGATTGCTTCATAGCACTCTGAATAATCTTCATGAAACGCTCTTCTTTTATAACCTTGCGTTCACTATGATCACAAAGTAGTGGAGTAATCTCTGTAATACCTATTTCTGTAGCTTTCTCTAAAAACCACTCAAAGCGATCATTAAGTTTTGTGGGTGCAACAGCAAGATGAAGTTTATAATCTCTAGGCTCTTGATAACTATAACTTTGTATTTGCAATCTACATTTGTTAGGATTTTCTTCTGCCACAATTGCATTAAAAAGATACCCCTGTCCGTTAGTGAGGTGAATGGCGTCACCAGTTTTTTTACGTAATACACGTATTACGTGCTTACTTTCATCTTTAGGTAGGGTATAAGTATCGCTATCTGTTGTTAATGTCTCACTATAAAATAACTGCATTCTTATATTTTTAATCGTGATTGAGCACTAATACCAAGGTCTTGATACGCGTTTTTCTCAGATAGCTCATTGTATTTTAAATAACCCACAATTCCTATCATTGCTGCGTTATCTGTGGTGTATTGAAATTTTGGTAAATAGGTAGTCCATCCATATTTAGACTCAGATGCTTTTAACGCGCTGCGTATTCCGCTATTTGCTGAAACGCCACCACCTATTGCAATCTGAGTGATGCCAGTTTCTTTTACAGCTTTTTTGATTTTATCCATTAAAATATTGACAATAGTATATTGAATGGAAGCACAAACATCATCACGACGATTATCTATAAAGCTTGGGTCTGCTAGCTGTTGCTTCTGTACAAAATACA
Source organism: uncultured Dokdonia sp. (assembly GCA_913060645.1). Classification (GTDB taxonomy): domain Bacteria; phylum Bacteroidota; class Bacteroidia; order Flavobacteriales; family Flavobacteriaceae; genus Dokdonia. The sequence continues at coordinate 43,200 of CAJXSW010000007.1, forward strand.
TGATTTGCGTTTTAAGACCACTAAAGCTGAAGTCCAGTCCGCCTACTTTAGGTTTTGTAAAAGGAAAGGCCTTTGGGTCCCCTAGTTGTGCATATTTGTCAATTAACGGTCCTCCAGGATAGGGTAGGCCTAAGATTTTTGCACTTTTATCAAAAGCTTCGCCTACGGCGTCGTCTATAGTTTGCCCTATAACCTCCATGGTGAAGTAATCATCTACACGTACAATCTGTGTGTGACCTCCAGAGATAGTAACTCCTAGAAAGGGAAATGTAGGTTTACTATAGCCTTCTTCATCTATAAAATGAGCTAGAATGTGTGCTTGCATATGATTAACATCAATAAGAGGTATATCCAGACCCATAGCAAACGACTTAGCAAAAGAGGTACCTACAAGTAAAGATCCTAATAAGCCTGGACCGCTTGTAAAAGCTATAGCGCTTAGCTGATTTTTATCGATATTTGCCTTGCGTAAAGCAGCCGTTACAACGGGAACAATATTTTGTTGATGTGCACGTGAAGCAAGCTCTGGAACTACCCCTCCATATTCTTGATGAATGTCTTGGTTTGCAACAACATTTGAGAGTACCTTGTCGTTGTGTAAAACAGCTGCAGCAGTGTCATCACAAGATGATTCTATTGCAAGAATATAAGTAGAAGTAATCGTATTATTCATAAGGCACGTATGTTGCAGTAAGTGTACAAAGTTAAAACAATAAGCCCTATCAAGAAATTTAAAAAAATAGCACTTCGCACACTTCTAGTGTTATTCTTGCTTTTTGGGCTCATTCTATTGTTGTTTTCTCTTCCCAGCGTTCAAACTCGAATTGCTAAGAGCGTTACAGAGCGCATAAATAATACCTACGGTACCAGTATACAAGTAGAACGTGTAGGTCTTAAATGGAATGGAGATGTCCTTGTAAAAGGAACATTAATTAAAGACCATAAGCAAGATACAATGATCTACGTGAGAGAGCTTGCTACAAGTCTCTATAGCGTCCAGAAGGTGCTAGATAATAATATGGATCTGGGCGATATTACACTTGAAGGTGTAAACTTTTACCTCACAAAGTATAAAGGTGAGGCCTCAGATAACTTAACGCTATTCTCTCGCCAGTTTGCTACAAATTCTCCTAAATCTGGAAAGGCTTTTATTATGTCTTCAGATAATGTGGCAATATCTGAAGGTAGATTCATGTATATAAATGGAGATTTAGAAAACTCTTTAGTACTCGATTATCAAGACCTTTCAACTAACTGGGAAGACTTTTATCTCAATAGTAGTTCTGTAGATGCTCATATTGAGTCACTGTCATTTGACGCCATTAGAGGCTACCAGATAAGATCCCTAGATGGAACTTTTCACTATGATCCAGATTTAATAACGCTCAAAGATTTTTCACTTACAACAGATTTTTCTGCTATTGAAGGTGATATCAAGTTAGATACCTCAGATGGAGCGCTAGATGATTTTAATACGCTAGTGGAGGTTGAGGCCGCTTTCGCGAAAGCAAAAATATCTACTAACGATTTACGTCCATTCTATAGAGAGATTGCGCCAGACATTGATTTAGATATATCTGGGAATGTAACTGGGTACCTTAATAACTTTAGAGTGCCAAATCTTAGAGTAACAGGATTAGGGAATTCTGTAATAGAAGGTGATGTTTATTTTGACGGAGTAGTGAGCGGTGATGATTTTAGAATATCTGGAAATTATAATAAGATTGAAACCAATTATTTTGATTTAAAAAGATTGTTGCCAGACGTACTTTCTTCGTTACCACCAGAAATGTCAAAATTAGGTCAAGTATCTTTCCGAGGTGCTAACGCAGTAACGCTTTCTACAGTTGTAGCTGAAGGTGATATCGCCACAAACTTAGGTGATATCTCACTGAATCTTTTATTGAAAGGATTGAGAGATGCAGATAATGCAGGCTATGAGGGTAATGTAAAGTTCGACAACTTTAACTTAGGTAAACTGCTAGATGATAAACGACTGGGGAAGACCACCTTTGATATGGATGTTGAGGGAAAAGGATTTATACAAGAAACCATAAATACAAAGCTCTCTGGAAGTATAAAAAGTATGGGGTATAATAACTATGTCTATAAAAATATTACGGTCTTTGGAAATCTTAAAGCGCCAGTATTTGATGGAGAGTTATTGCTTGATGATCCTAATGCAAAAGCAAAACTTAACGGATTAATAGATATCTCAAAAGAGTTTAATAGCTACGATCTAGAAGCTCAAATTGACTACGCAGATCTTAAAATGCTCAATTTTATCAATGATAGCATCTCTATCCTTAAGGGTAATGTAATCATTGATATGAAGGGTACTAATGTAGAAGATGTATATGGTAGAATATCCTTTGCAGATGCTAGTTATCAAAATAAGAATAATACCTACAGCTTTAAAGATTTTGAAATTACATCGAAGTTTGATGCAAAAAAAATTCGCACCATTGATATCAACTCTACAGAGATAATAAGTGGTGAGGTACGTGGTGTTTTTAAATTTAATGAAGTTGTTCCCTTATTTAAAAATGCAATAGGAAGTTTATATACAAACTACCAGCCAGAGGTCTTGACTGAAGATCAGTTTATGGATTTTGAATTTACCATCTTTAATAAGATAGTAGCCATATTTGTTCCCGAGTTAGATTTTGAGCCAGAAACAATCATACGAGGTAGTGTGGTGGCAAATGATTCTGAATTCAAACTCACCTTCAAGTCACCAAAGATAGATGCCTTTGGTTACATGGCAGAAGCAATAGAGGTCCGTGTAGATAATAAGAACCCTTTATTTAATACTTACGTAGCTGCAGATAGTATAAATGCAGGTTTCTATGCAGTATCAGATTTTAATCTCATTAATGTTACTCTAAAGGATACATTATTCATGAGGTCAGAATTTAAAGGTGGTAAGCGCAACGATGATTCCTTTGATCTCTCTTTATATCACACCATTAACGCAGAAGGAAACTCTGTATTAGGGTTTAAAAAATCAAAAATCATTTTTAAAGAGAATCCTTGGTTTATTAATGAAGAGAATGATAGAAAGAACAGTGTAGTCTTTGATAATAACTTTAAAGATATTGACATTAATACATTAGTGCTGAGCCACAATGATGAACGTATTGATCTTAAAGGGCAACTTAGGGATAGTACTTATAAGGATGTCAAAGCCAATTTTAAAAATGTTGATCTTGCCAAGGTAACACCAGATCTTGACAGTCTTGATTTAGGAGGACGTATCAATGGTAAACTCGATATCTTACAAAAGAACGGTGCTTATTTGCCAAATACGTCTCTTGCCATTAAAGACTTTTCGGTAAACGGGACTAATCTTGGTCAGCTGGACTTAAATGTTACTGGTAATGCTACACTTTCAAAATATAGTATAACATCTAAGTTAGAGCGCGATGGTCTCCGTTCTTTAACAGCAGAGGGAAGTATAGATGCTTCGGGAAAAGTGCCTTATATTGATATGGATGTAGGACTCAGTGATTTAGATTTAAGCCCCTTTAACCCGATGGGTAAAGGAGTTATAGATCAAATAAGAGGACTAGCAAGCGGAGAGGCAAAAGTAGTAGGTGATTATAGAAATCCTGACATCAATGGGAATCTCACGCTAGAGAATGCGGGAATTGCCATTCCTTATTTAAATGTGAACTACGATTTCAAAGGCACTTCAAATGTTACATTAAATAAACAACAGTTCATTTTTGATGCAATACAGTTGGAGGATGTTAAGTATAAAACGCTAGGTGCACTTAACGGTTCTATAAGTCATAAGTCTTTTAGTGATTGGAAACTTGATCTTGGCATTTCGGCTACAAGAATTGCAGTGCTGGATACCGAAGAAGATCTAGAATCTCTCTATTATGGTACAGCATTTTTAGAAGGTGAAGCGTTTATCAAAGGGCCTACAGATAACTTGGTTATTGATGTTTTTGGAGAAACTGCGAGAGGAACTACTTTTAAGATTCCGATAGATGACTCTGAGGCACTAGGAGACAACTCTTATATTAAATTCTTAAGTCCAGAAGAAAAAGAAGCGCGCATTAATGGCGTACAAGTAATTACAGAGGCTGTAAAAGGACTTTCTGTAAACTTTGATCTAGATATTGATCCAGATGCAGAAGTGGAGGTAGTGGTCGATAAAGCAAACGGAAGTACGCTAAGAGGTAGAGGAGTGGGAACACTATTGATACAGCTAGATACTAACGGCAAGTTTATAATGAACGGGGATTTTATTGCTACCGAAGGTGTCTTTAACTTTAGATATGGTGGCTTTATTACAAAGGATTTTATATTACAACAAGATGCAAACATACGTTGGGATGGCGATCCTGCAAAAGCACTTCTAGATGTAAGCGCAATCTATAGAACGCAAGCAAATCCAGGAACGTTACTGCAAACTTCTACGGTAAATAGAAAGATTCCTGTAAACGTAGTTATCAATTTAGATGGTGAGCTACTCAAGCCAGATATTACTTTTGATATAGAATTTCCTGGAGCAGGTAGTACGGTGGTTTCAGAATTAGAGTTTTTACTTCAAGATAGAAATGCTAAGGAGCTTAATGCGATATCCCTAGTATCTCAAGGAGCCTTTTTAAGTTCGGCAGATATTAATACGGCTTCGGCGGCGGTAAATAACTTACTTGAGACTACGTCATCTATTCTTTCTGGAATTCTCTTTAATGATGACGACAGTATTTTTGACGTAGGTATTGATCTTGTGCAAGCAGATCGTGACCCTACACTAGATGTCCAGTCTGCAGGTAGAGTGGGAGTGACGCTCTCTACACAGATTACAAACCGTGTACTCATTAATGGTAAGGTAGGAGTTCCTACGGGTGGAGTCAGTGAGAGTGTGATTGTAGGAGATGTAGAAATTGATTTTCTTCTAAATGAAGATGGAACACTTCGCGCCAAAGTTTTCAACCGCCAGACAGATATTCAATTTATAGGTGAGACAGAAGGATACACGCAAGGAGTGGGATTATCGTATGCGGTAGATTTCAATACCTTTAAAGAATTGCTTCGTAAGATCTTTAAGGGTAAAATAAAAGAAGCTGTTGAGCAAGCCAAAGGTGAAAAAGACGTTCCTAAAAAGATAGCTCCAGATGGAGTACAGTTTAAT
>CAJXSW010000008.1 GCA_913060645.1 uncultured Dokdonia sp.
GTTTTCCACCAAACCATGGGTCTGTAAGTGAAGCACTATACGTTTGGAAAAACTGACTTGCTTGCGCTCTTAAAGAGAATTTTTGACCATCTCCCATAGGAAGAGGTTGATATGCATCCTTATTAAATATGTTCTGAATAGAGAAGTTATTGAAAGAAAGACCTAGCGTTCCTACAAAACCACCACCACCAAAACCTCCTTGAAGCTCTATCTGGCTGGCACCTTGCTCTACAACATTGTATTCTAAGTCTACAGTACCTCCTACGGCATCAAAGTTATCAAAATTAGGAGTAAGCTGTTGGGCATCAAAAAATCCTAATTGACCAAGCTCTCTAATAGTTCCAACAACTGCAGCTTTACTATAGCGCTGACCAGGCTTAGTAAGTAATTCTCTATAAATTACCTTATCCTTAGTTTTATCATTACCTTTTACGGTTACTTTATTAAAATAAGCGAGTTTACCTTCAGAAATACGAACCTCGAAATCTATAGTGTCGTTTTGAACACTTGTCTCTACTGCATTAATATTTGAGAAGAGATAACCACTATTTTGGTAAAGGTTTGCAATGTTATCTGAATCTGGATCTGTATCGTCTTGAATACGTTCTTTTAAGAGAACTCCATTATATACATCTCCTTTGAAAAGCCCTAATTGACGGCTTAATTGCTCATCTGTGTAGACAGAATTTCCTATAAAATCAATGTCACCTATGTAGTACCTATTACCTTCTTCTACGTTCATTTCTATCGTAATACTCTTCTCGTTATTCTTGATGATAGTATCAGAAACAATTCGTGCGTCACGGTATCCTTTTTCTTTATACTTATTAATAAGTGAAACTTTATCTTCTTCGTAATCTGCTTTTATAAATTTAGATCGCTTCCATACGCGCCAGATTTTCTTTTCTTTGGTACTTTTCATAGAGCCTAAGAGGGTTCCTTCTTTGAGCTTCTCACGTCCTATAATATTGATATCAGCTATTTTTACACGCTCTCCTTTGTCAATATTTACAGTCATATTGACTTTGTTTGCACCTATACTATCTACGGTAGGAACAGTGTTGATAAAAACTTTTGAGTTGAGATATCCTTTCTTTTTGTAAGTATTCTCGATATAATTCTTGGCTGTTGTCTCTAGGTTTTCTGTAACCTTTGCGCCTTTATTAAGACCATTGTCTTTGATGAAGTTGGCTCCTTTTTTCTGTTTGATCCCTTTAAATCTAACTTCATTAAGTTCTGGAACTTCTTTGATGTCTAATTGTAAATCCACCTTGTCTCCATTAACTGCAGTAACATATAAGTTAATGTCAGAAAAGAGTTCTAGTCCCCATAGTTTTTTGATTACATCTGTAATCTTTTGCCCAGGTAGAAAGATACGTTCTCCCACTCGGAGTCCTGTAAATGCAATTACAGTGTTCTCATTATAAGTAGAAACCCCACTTACTTTGATGTCTGCAATTTCATATTTAACTTCGGGGTCTAAAGGTAATTGTCTTTGCGCTTGAGCAAAAGTAAAGCTCAAAAGGGCTAAAAAAATCATCCATTTGCTTGTCACTTTTGAAAAAGTAGATGCACTATTTAATTTGTTCACTTGTCTTTCCAAATCTTCGTTCTCTTTTCTGATAATTGTAAATAGCGTCATGTAAATGTTCCTTTCTAAAATCTGGCCACAGTATTTCTGTAAAATAAAACTCAGCATAGGCTATCTGCCACAACAAAAAATTACTAATTCGTTGCTCTCCACTTGTGCGTATTAACAAATCTACATCCGGCATGTCATGGGTGTAAAGATGCTCATTTATACAAGACTCATCTATTTCAGCTGGCGAAATTAGGTTATTTTTAACTTTATCGCTTATTTCTTTGACAGTTTTTATTAGTTCTTCTCTGCTGCCATAACTCAATGCAAGTGTAAGTTTAAGCCTTTTATTGTTTTTTGTTTTTTCTATAACTTCATCAAGTTCTCTTTGTGCTTTTTTAGGCAAAGAGCTAGTGTTTCCAATGGTGTTAAGGGAAACATCATTGTGTTGTAGGGTTGAAATTTCTTTTTTTAAGGAAGACACAAGCAGGTTCATGAGAGTATCTACTTCTGCCTTAGGGCGGTTCCAGTTTTCTGTAGAAAAAGCATAAAGAGTTAGGTAAGGCACGCCAAGTTCGGCTGCGGCTTCCACCGCTTCTCTTACTGCTTTTGATCCTTTCTTGTGACCTACAGCTCTAAGAAGGCCTTGTTTTTTTGCCCATCTGCCATTACCATCCATAATAATGGCGATATGCTGGGGCAATTTTTCTTTATTAATCTGGGCAAGTACGTCCATTATATTCTTAAAATCCGCAGTAACAAGGTCTGCGGCCAAAGGTAAAACTCACGGTCAGTCCCGTAAATACATACCAATCATTATTATTTTTATTTCCTAAACTTAAAGCCTCTTCTCCTGCTGGATTGCTGCCATCTATATTATCTGTAAATGTATAACGAGCACCACCTTCTAAGGCTATGACCATTGCACTATTTACTGCTACTTTATATCCTAATACAATTGGAATCGCTACATCTAGCGCGTTTCCACTTGCTGTCACACCATCTATGTTTGATATGTTTTCCTGATTAAAAACAGTAAGACCAGTATATAAATACGGGGCGTTTGCATTACGGTCTTTAAACATATCAAATTCCCAAAATGTATACTCCAATCCTAATGAAATTTCCTGAAGACTATTAGTAAAAGATAATCCTCTGCTTTGTCTTCTTGACTCATGACTATCCTCGTCATTTCCTTCTAGCTCTGTAAATAGCGCTGTAAATCTAAAGGAATGTCTGGCGCTTCTATTCCACTTCAAAATAGCTCCAAAAACAGGCTTGTTAGGAGAAAAGTAGCTAGTAGAGCCTATGTCACTTACAACGTTAGATCCACCTATAAACCCTCCTATTTCATAAGTCTGAGCTAGCGTTTCAGTATTCCAAAAAATGGCGATCAATAAAATCGTCAGGTACTTCATATGGTGTTAAAAGTTTGCAAATATAACAATTCTGTGTTGGTACTAGCAATTAGGGATTGCTAAGATGCTGTGGGTTAGTCTAAGGTTTCGCGAAAGCGTACTCAAATACATGCTGGTAACCCTTACAGAAAACACATTAAATGCATAAATATTGTCTAGTTTCTTTTATCCTCTCCCCAAAGGAGCTTGCGACGAAGTGTTTTTAAAAAACTATCTCCTTCTAAACGTATGAGGCTTATTTGAAATGGTGCCTTTTGCAAAGTTATAATAGTCTCATTATCTAGGGTTGCTATGCGGGAATCCAGCGAAATCAAATGTTGCTCTTCTCTTCCTGAAACGCTAAGTTCTATCACTGTGTTATCAGGGATTACTAGTGGTCGTGCGTTTAAGTTATGCGGAGCTATAGGTGTGAGTATAAGGCTCGAGGTGTGCGGCGTGATTACCGGGCCACCGCAGCTAAGCGAGTATCCAGTGGAGCCTGTAGGAGTGGCGACAATAAGTCCATCTGCCCAGTAGTTTGTTAAGTCTTCACCATCGAGCTTAGTCTTTACCGAAATCATGGAAGTAGTGTTTTTTCTACTCACAGCAATCTCGTTAAGAGCAAAGTTAAGCTCTCCTATTTCTTCTGAGGCTTTGCTAGTTGTAATCTGCAACAAACTCCTTTTAGAGATGCTGTATTTTCCAGTTAATATTTTATCAATAGAGGCTTTAATTTCATTTTTCTTGATGGTTGCTAGAAAACCTAGTCGCCCAGTATTTATTCCTACTATAGGGATGTTGAGATCTCTAACGTAGGTTACAGTCTTTAGTATGGTTCCATCACCTCCTATACTTACAAAAAGGTCGTAACTGTTGTCTAATTCTTTGAAGGTGGAGAAGTGATTATAGTCTTTTTCAATAGTGTCATTCTCATGTATGAGTTTGAGAAAATTCTTTTCTATAATGACTTCTATCTGTTTTTTGTCAAGAATATCAAGAAGCTGCTGAATGTATTGTCCCGCTTCTTTATGATAAAACTGACCGTAAATACCAATTTTCATAATTTATTAGATATTAAGGTATTTTTCTAGGTATTGAGAGCGCTCTCTTAGGTCTGTAAGAAAAGTGTCTTCATGGTGGCTAGACACCACATTATAGCTATATCTTCTAAAGGCTGCGAGAATATCATTAAAATTTGATCTGCCTATTTTTACTGAAATTTCGGCAACGTCATTTTCTATTCTAGAGATAAACATACCCCAGATTTTCCCATCATTAGACTCTACAATCTGGCTTATCTCACTAAATGAGTAATCTTGGATTCCTTTTTCTATTATTACCACACTTCCTGGCTCACTTATAAAAGGAGTGTTGTTAAAGAAGCTCATTACATCTTCTAGCTCGTAGTAGCCTAGATAAGTGTTTTTTTCATCTAGCACTGGCATCATATTGCAGCCGTGTCGTGCAAAAGTCTCGAGTACATCTAGCCAGTTTGTATCATAACGCACAAAAAACTGCTCATACCCATGGCTGTATTCGCTTATAGGAATACCTGCATCTAGGCAATGTGTGTCGTTTTCAGGTAGTGATCCTACGTATACACCTTCCCTTTCTATAGGAACATGGGAGTAGGTAGTTTGACTAAAAATAGACTGTACTTCTCCTATGTTCTGCTTTTCAGAAACTGGAGAAATATCATTTATAATGAAATCTGTTAACGTCATACTGCAAAATAATGAAAAAATAACCGCCTAGCAGCGGTCTCTTTGTATTTTTGTGATATCAAATAATACCATATTGCTATGACAAAATTAAGCGTAAACATAAATAAGGTTGCCACATTGCGTAACGCAAGAGGAGGGAATGTTCCAGATCTATTAAAAGTAGCGAGTGACCTTGAGAAAATGGGTGCTCAAGGAATAACTATTCATCCTCGACCAGATGAGCGTCATATAAGGTATCAAGATGCGAGAGATCTTGTAGATGTAGTTACTACAGAGTTTAATATAGAAGGAAATCCTATCCAGAAGTTTATAGACTTAGTTCTCGAGACTAAGCCTACGCAAGTTACACTCGTTCCAGATGCTGTAGATGCTATTACAAGTAATGCTGGCTGGGATACTATAAAGCACAAAAGTTTCTTGCAAGAAGTAATTCAAGAGTTTAAAGATGCGGGAATACGCACCTCGATTTTTGTAGATCCAGTGCTAGAAATGGTAGAAGGAGCTAAAGAAACTGGCGCAGATCGCATCGAGCTGTATACAGAGTCGTATGCAGATGGTTATGTGCTTAATAAGGAAGAAGCGATAAAACCATTTATAGCTGCTGCTTTTCACGCAAGTGATTTAGGGATTGGGATTAATGCTGGGCACGATTTGTCACTAGATAATATTGAATATTTTCATAATAGCATTCCAGACTTACTAGAGGTGTCTATAGGTCATGCGTTGATGGCGGAGTCTTTATATCTAGGTTTTGAAACAGTGGTGGCTTCTTATCTCAAAAAACTTCAATAGTTTATGTTGCATTCTAATATCATAGGAGAAGGTGAGCCGCTCATAATATTACATGGTTTTCTAGGAATGGGTGATAACTGGAAAACGCTTGCAAAGCAATTTGCAGGAGACGGTTTTCAAGTGCATCTTATAGATCAACGTAATCATGGTCGTAGTTTTCATAGTGATGCTTTTAGCTATGAATTAATGGTAGAAGATCTTAAATCATACTGTGAAGAAAACAGCTTGAAAAACTTCTGTTTGCTTGGCCACTCTATGGGAGGCAAAGTCGCTATGCTTTATGCTACTACTTATCCTGATATGGTTGAGAAGCTAATAATTGCAGATATAGGTGTAAAACAATATCCACAGCATCACCAGATCATTCTTAAAGGATTAACTGTCTTGTCAAACGACGCACAAGCAATGACGAGTCGTTCAGGGGCAGATGATTTTCTTTCAAAATATATTATAGATGACGGGACTAGAATGTTCTTGCTTAAAAATCTTTATTGGAAAGAAAAGGGTGTGCTAGGTTTTAGAATGAATCTCAAGGCGCTTATAGAAAACATAGAACAAATAGGGAAAGCGCTTCCGGAGGGAGCTTCATACGAAGGAGAAGCGCTTTTTTTAAGGGGAGATAAGTCAAATTATATTCTTGATGAGGATGAAAAAGGTCTTTATAACGCTTTCGCGAAAGCGCAATTAAGCACTATTTCAAATGCTGGACATTGGCTTCATGCAGAAAATCCTAAAGATTTTTATAAAGAAGTGATAAATTTTTTATAACATTGTTTCAGCAAATTTACTATGTATGCATAGTAAATTGGTAATAAAACTATCAATCCCTTATAAATACTGTATTTTTGAGGATAGATTTTTAAGAATAACACATTTCCCTTAACCTTAAATTAAATTATGAAAAAAGTATTAAGTGTCGTTGTGCTACTACTCGTATGTGCTGTAACGTATGCCGGTGGATACCGTGTAAGCTTACAAGGACAACGCGGTCTAGCGATGGGTCACACTGGTGTGGCAATGGTTAATAATGCAGAGATTGCATTTTTTAACCCAGGAGGTCTAGTTCATCTAGAAGGAAAATTAAATATAGCCGTAGGAGGTTTTGGTGTATTCTCTGATGTAAAGTTCCAGAACGCTGAGTTTGGACAAACTTCACAAACAGAGAGTCCTACAGGAACGCCTTTGTATCTATATGCAAGTTATAACGTGAGTGAAAAACTAGCAGTAGGTCTAGCTGTGTATACTCCTTATGGAAGTAGTGTAGAGTATCCTACAGACTGGTCTGGATCGCACCTTGTTAACAATATCGATCTGTCGGCCATTTTTGTACAACCTATGGTTTCTGTAAAATTACTTGAAGATTTAAGTGTTGGAGGAGGGCCTATCCTAGCTATTGGAGGGGTTAACTTTAATCGTAACCTATCTCGTAACCTTACAGATATTGATGGTAATCGCTCTAATGTTACGATTGATTCACAAGGACTAACTGCTTTTGGTTTTTCTGTAGGAGCTTTGATTACTCCTAATGATCAGTGGTCTTTTGGAGTTAACTACAGATCTAGAATCGATATTGACGTAGAGCAAGGAGATGGTGATGCCGTATTCTCAAACGTACCTAACTCTCCACTTGCTCCTATTGCAAATGGAACTTATGACTTCACTGCGACTTTACCATTACCAGCTGAGTGGACAGTAGGAGTTTCTTACAAGCCATCAGATAAGTGGATACTTAACTTTGATTGGAATTATGCAGAGTGGGATGCTTATGAAGCATTAGATATTATGTTCCTTAATACAGATGGTTCTCTTGCACTAGAGTCTATTAATCCTCGTAATTATAAGAACGCTTCTAGTTACCGTCTAGGTGCTCAGTTTGATGTGAGTTCAAAATTCGTTCTTCGTGGAGGTGTTTACTTTGATGAGTCTCCTGTACAAGATGGTTTCTTTGCTCCAGAAACTCCACGTAACGATTCTTACGGATTTACAGGAGGATTTACTTATAATGTAACAGATAAGTTAGCGATTGACGCTTCTTTCCTTTACTTGACATTTAAGGAAATTGATGCTTCTTACGATTCTTATGTAGAAGGTGGAGAGCGTGTTCCTTTTGGAGGAACTTACAAATCAAGTGCGTTTGCACCAGGTTTAGGTCTTAGTTATAAATTATAAAAATAGCATTGATGAAAAAATATTTCAATTATATAGCACTTCCGGCACTTGCACTTGGGCTCGTTGCATGTGAGCCAGAATTTGACAACGATATTACAGAGAATCAGGATTTTTACACTAGTGGTAGTGCTGATTTCTCAAGCTACGTTTCTGTAGGAAACTCTCTTACTGCAGGTTTTGCAGATGGAGCTTTGTACATCACAGGTCAAGAAAACTCTTATCCTAACATTATGGCGCAGCAGTTTGCGCTTGCAGGAGGAGGTAGTTTCTCTCAACCACTAGTAAGCGATAACCTTGGTGGACTTACTTTAGGAGGTATGCAAATTACAGAAAATCGTTTTGTACTTGCTACAGATGCAGAAGGTAACCCAGGACCTGCACGTCTTACGGGAACTCCTACTACAGAGGTTTCAAATATTGTTGCGGGACCATTTAATAACGTAGGTGTACCAGGAGCAAAAAGTTTTCACCTTGTAGCACCAGGTTACGGTAATGTTGCTGGTGTAGCCACAGGTCAAGCAAACCCTTATTTTGCTCGTTTTGCTAGTTCAGCAAATACGACAGTTATGGCAGAAGCAGTTGCTGCAAATCCTACATTCTTTTCTTTATGGATAGGTAACAACGACATCTTAGGTTTTGCAACATCAGGTGGAGCAGGAGCAGATCAAGCAGGGAATTTAGATCCATCTACTTATGGACCTAATGACATCACAGATCCTAACGTATTTGCAAGTGTATACTCTCAAGAGGTTGCGGCACTTACAAGCACGGGGGCACAAGGTGCATTGATAAACATTCCAGATGTAACTTCTATTCCGTTCTTTACAACGGTTCCTTCTCAAGCAATACCGCTAGATGAGGAAACAGCAGCAACACTTAACGCTAGTTTTGCAGCTTATAACACACAAGTATTGCCAGGACTTGCTTCTTTTGGGGTTATTACAGCAGAAGAAGCTGCTGCTCGCCAAATTAACTTTAGTGCAGGAGCAAACTTTATCACTATTCAAGATGAAGATTTAACTGATATTTCAACTATTGTTCAAGGAGCGCCTTTTAACTTAGATCCTATTACAGCTGCATTATTATCTCAGTTACGTCAAACTACAAATGATGATTTAATTCCACTTACAACTGCTGGAGTTTTAGGAACTATAGATGAGGCTTATGTAGGATTCTTAGTCTCTCAAGGTCTTCCTGTTGAACAAGCTGGTTTACTAGCTATTAACGGTGTGTCTAGACCATTACAAGATCAGTTTGTACTTACTACGCAAGAGCAAGCATTAGTAACTGCAGCACAAACTCAATATAATGCAACTATCCAGGCGCTAGCAAGTGCTAACGGACTTGCTTATGTAGATGCTAGAACTGCGCTACAAAATGTAGCAAACGGTGGTGTTGCTTTTAGTGGTGGTATTCTCTCTTCACAATTTGTGACAGGAGGTGCATTCTCACTAGATGGAGTACATCCATCACCTAGAGGTTATGCTTTTACTGCAAACGCTGTTATCAGTGCTATTAATAATACATATGGATCAACGATTCCAGGTGTAGATATAGGTGACTATGCGACGGTAACAATAAGCAATGATGTAAACTAGAATACGTTTACTAATAATATGTAAAAAGCGCCTTTTTAAAGGGCGCTTTTTTTATGTGTAAATTTGCGCTTTCGCGAAAGCGTAACCCTTAAAACTCAATCTTATGAAATCTATAATCAAAATTTTACTAACAGCCGTTGCGGTAGTAGTGCTTTCAAAGCTGCTTCCAGGTGTTGCTGTAGATGGTTTTGTGACGGCGATTATTGTCGCTATAATACTAGCATTGCTTAAATTTATCGTGAGACCTATACTAGTCATACTTACATTGCCGGTGACGATTTTGACCTTTGGATTGTTCCTTTTTATCATCAATGCTTTCATAATCTTGATAGCAGATTACTTTATAGGAGGCTTTTCGGTGAGTGGTATTTGGGTGGCATTACTCTTTAGTATCTTACTTAGTATTTTTCAAAGTATATTGTTTTCACTTATTAAAGACGACAGCAAGAGCTAGTTAAGCACATCTTAAAAGATTGTTGTACTCGTAAAAATATTGTATTTTTGCGCCCTCAAAATTACATCATAATGAATATTACAAAAGAGCAAATAGACGACCTGAACGCAGTAGTAAAGGTAGAAATCGTTAAAGAAGATTATAACGAGAAAGTAGAGTCTATCCTTAAAAACTACCGTAAAACGGCAAATATTCCTGGTTTTAGAAAAGGTCATGTCCCAATGGGAATGATTAAAAAGCAGTATGGAACAGCAGTGAGAGTTGATGAGGTAAATAAAATACTTCAAGAGGCTTTAGGTAAGTTTTTACAGGAAGAAAAGCTAGATGTGTTAGGTAATCCACTTCCTAAAAACCAAGAAGGTTTTGATTGGGATGCAGACGACTATAATTTTGAATTTGAATTAGGAATGGCTCCTAAGTTTGATGTAAATCTGACTCCTAAGAAAGCCGTTACAAGTTATAAAATCAAAGTAGATGACAAGATGGTAGATAGCCAGGTCACTACCATAAGAAAGCAATACGGTACGCTAGTTTCTCAAACTGAAGTAGCAAAGGATAGTGAAATCACTGGTACTTTTGTAAACGAAGAAGCGGGAATTGATAACCAAGCGACTTTTGAAATAGAGCAAGTAAAAGGTAAGAAGAATGTAGATGCATTAGTAGGAGCAAAGCCTGGTGATGTAATTACGTTAAAAACTAAAAGTTTATTTTCTGAGCCAGGAACTTACCAGGCGGCTTTAAAGATCTCTGAAGATCAAGCAAAAGAAATGAATGCAGAAGTTACCTTTACACTGGCCGAAACAAATAAGCGTGAGCAAGCAGATCTTAATCAAGAGCTTTTTGATAAATTATTTGGTAAGGATGTTGTAAAAAGTACAACGGAGCTTAAAGAGAAGATTAAAGAAGATGGTGAGCGCCAGTTTGTACAACAGAGCGATCAACAACTTATGAATGACGTTACTGAGCGTCTTATTGATGAAACTAAGTTTGACCTTCCTTCAGACTTTCTTGCTAGATGGATAAAATCTAGTGGTGAGAAGCCTATGACAGATGAGGAGGCAAAAGAAGAGTTTACTCGTTCTGAAAAAGGTTTAAGATGGCAGCTTATAGAAGGGAAAGTAGTTACAGATAATAAACTTCAAGTAACTTTTGAAGAATTAAAAGACTACGCAAAAGATATGATCAAAGGGCAAATGATGCAGTATGGTCAAATGAACCCTGAAGATAAAGAACTAGAAGATATCGCAGCACGTATCCTTGGTAATCAAGAAGAAGTAAAGCGCTTATCTGAGCAGTTTATGAATGTAAAAATGCTTGCATTCTTTAAAGAAAATGTAAAACTTAAGGAGAAGGAAGTAACCTTTGACGAATTTGTTAAGGAAGTTTACAATTAGAATACTTCCTATATAATAAGTATCTTTAAAGCGTTTTACTTGTATTAGTAAAACGCTTTTTTTTAAAATATATATTGCTATAAAAATATGGATTACGGAAAAGAATTTAAAGATTTTGCAATCAAAGATCAGGGTGTAAACTCTAATTATTACGATAAAATTATTACGAGTATGTTGCCACAAGGCCTTACTCCTAATATCATTGAAGAGCGCCAGATGAACATCGCTATCTTTGATGTATTCTCTCGTTTAATGATGGATCGCATCATCTTCTTGGGAACAGGAATTAATGATCAGGTTGCAAATATTGTACAGGCACAGTTACTATTTTTAGAAAGTACAGATGCAAATAAGGATATTCAGATTTACATCAACTCTCCAGGAGGAAGTGTGTATGCTGGTCTAGGTATTTATGATACAATGCAGTTTATCAAGCCAGACGTTGCTACCATCTGTACAGGTATGGCAGCATCTATGGGAGCTGTATTACTTTGTGCAGGAGCAAAAGGTAAGCGTAGTGGTTTACCACATAGCCGTGTGATGATTCACCAGCCTATGGGTGGAGCACAAGGTCAAGCATCAGATATCGAGATTACTGCAAAGGAAATCTTGACACTTAAAAAGGAACTTTACGATATTATCGCAAAGCATTCTGGTCAGGATTACGATAAGGTATATAACGATAGTGATCGTGATTACTGGATGAAGGCAGATAAAGCGCTTGAGTATGGTATGATAGATGAAATATTGAAGAGAGACTAATGAGGTTTATGCTTTCGCGAAAGCGTATAATATCTCAAAACAGTAAATAAAATGGCAAAGGAAGATTTAGAATGTTCATTTTGTGGTAGAAAAAAACCAGAGACTAGCTTACTAATTGCTGGGCTTGACGCGCACATCTGTGATAGATGTATCGAGCAAGCACATGGTATTGTGATAGAAGAGTCTAAGGATGTTGCTACAAATGATCTTGAAGGAGAGCTTAAGTTAAGAAAGCCACAAGAAATTAAAGAGTTTCTTGATGGGTACGTTATAGGTCAAGAATTTACAAAAAGAGTAATGTCTGTAGCGGTATACAACCACTACAAGCGATTATTGCAGCCTGCGACAGATGATGATATAGAGATCCAGAAGAGTAACATCGTGATGGTGGGACAAACAGGAACTGGTAAAACACTTATTGCAAAGACAATCGCTCGTATGCTTAATGTGCCTCTTGCTATTGTAGATGCTACAGTGCTTACAGAAGCAGGTTATGTAGGTGAGGATGTTGAAAGTATTTTGACACGTCTTCTACAAGCAGCCGACTATAATCTTGAAAAAGCACAGAGAGGAATCGTTTTTATAGATGAGATAGATAAGATCGCGCGTAAGAGTGATAATCCATCTATTACTCGTGATGTGAGTGGAGAAGGTGTGCAACAGGCGTTATTAAAGCTGTTAGAAGGAACCGTAGTAAACGTACCGCCTAAGGGAGGACGTAAGCATCCAGATCAAAAGTTTATTGAGGTAGATACAGAGAATATCTTATTTATCGCTGGAGGAGCCTTTGATGGTATTGAACGCCACATTTCTAAGCGTTTAAATATGCAAGCAATGGGGTTTGTGGCTAGTAAAAGTGAAGATGTAGTAGAGAAGGATAATATGCTTAAATATATTATTCCTAAGGATCTTAAAGATTTTGGTCTTATCCCAGAAATCATAGGTCGTCTACCAGTATTAACACACATGGACCCACTAGATGCTGGAACATTGAGAGCTATCCTTACAGAGCCTAAAAATGCTATTATAAAGCAGTATAAAAAGCTTTTTAGCATGGATGATATAGAGCTTACCATTACAGATGAAGCTTTGGATTATATGGTAGGTAAAGCTATTGAGTACAAACTTGGTGCAAGAGGATTGCGTAGTTTATGCGAGGCCATCCTTACAGATGCTATGTTCGATCTTCCTAGTTCTGACGAGAAATCGCTGAATGTAACTAAGACGTACGCAGAGGGTAAATTGAATAAATCTACGCTCAAAAAATTGAAAGCAGCTTCATAATAATGAGGTTACATAAATAGAATAAAAAGGTACTCTTATGAGTGCCTTTTTTTATGGTTTTGAGTTAGCGTTTTAGGTTTTAAAAGGAGAATGTATTGTGGTGAGTACGCTTTCGCGAAAGCGTAAAAACCCAATGATTTCGCTTGGCGATTATATTTTTCACATAAGAATTAGCATGAGAATGCCGATTGCAATGCTATGCAAGCTCAAGTAGTGCTTCTACAAAATCCCTTTTGTTTGATAATCTAGGTACTTTGTGCTGGCCGCCAAGCTTATTATTTTTTCTAAGCCAGTCATAAAATAGATTTTCTCTAGCACTATGAATCGTGGGCGCGTTTAAGGTAGTGTTATTAAAACGCTTTGCTTGATAATCACTGTTTACTTCTTGAAGTGCAAGATCTAGTTTGTGATTAAATAGTGCGATATCCTCAGGTGGATTCTTAAATTCTATAATCCACTCGTGAGCACCCTTTTCCTTTCCTTCCATGAATATAGGCGCGGCGGTATAGTCTTTTATTTCGGAGCCTGTCTCTCTAGTCGCTTTTTTAAGCGCTTCTTCTGCATTCTCAATGATAAGCTCTTCTCCAAAAACGTTGATGTGATGTTTTGTTCTCCCCGTAACTTTAATTCTATACGGGCTGGTGCTTGTAAATCTTACGGTGTCACCTATTTTATATCTCCATAAACCAGCGTTTGTAGTGATAATAATCGCATAATTTACTCCTACTTCTACCTCTGTAAGTGGTATTACGTTTTGTCCAGGAGTTCCATAGTTCGTCATGGGTATAAATTCATAAAAAATACCATAATCGAGCATGAGCAATAATTCCTTAGAGTCGTTCTGACCTTGTATAGCAAAAAAGCCTTCTGAGGCATTGTAGATCTCGTAATACTTAAAAGAATTAGACGGAATCAATTTTTGATATTGCTCCATGTAAGGATCAAAACTAACACCTCCATGAAAGTAAACCTCAAGGTTAGGCCAGACTTCAAGTAAATTTGATGCACCAGTAGTTTCAAGAACATTATTTAATAAAACTAGCATCCAAGAAGGAACTCCAGAGAGGCTAGTTACATCTTGCTGGATAGTCTCGTCTACAATGGCTTGCATCTTGGTTTCCCAATCACTTAGAAGTGAAACGCCATTAGTAGGCGTACTGCTGAACTCTGCCCAAAAAGGCATGTTATCAATCAGTATAGCCGATAAGTCACCATAAACAGTTCCATTATCTTGATACAACTGCTTGCTGCCGCCTAGTCTTAGTCCTTTACCAGAAAATAGCTGTGAGCCTTCGTTATTATTGAGATACATGCACAATAAATCCTTACTAGCTGCATAGTGGCATTTTTCAAGTGATTCTGGACTTACGGGAATGTACTTGCTACGAGCATTTGTTGTACCGCTACTTTGTGCAAACCATTTTATAGGAGTAGGCCACATTATGTTTGTCTCACCTTTGCGGCTACGCTCTATATATTTTTGATTTTCCTCATAAGAAGTCACTGGAATGCGGTCTGCAAACTCACGATATGATTTTATAGATTTAAAGTCATAAGCTCTACCTATCTCGGTATCTTTTGCTTTCTCTATGAGTTTAGTGCGCAATTCTTCTTGAACCTCAGAGGGGTACTTCATAAAAAGCTCCATCTGGTGAATGCGTTTTTTTAAGAACCAAGAAGCAATGGAATGCACTAAAGGGATAGCCATAAAGTTGGTATATTTACACGTATATAACGGGATAGGTTATTGCTTTCGCGAAAGCTAATTTAACCTTATTTCCCCACATTTTGTAATCAAAGTTTTCTTAAATGCAATACCAAGGTGTCCTTAGAAAAATGCAAACGGAGCACACAGATCCTATAAATTACTATTTAGTAATGGATGGTGACTTCATACAAATGAATCAACTCTTAGGAAAAAGGTTGCATATAGAATTTGTAGGATACGAATGCCTCGCTTGTGGAGAAAATAAAAAGATTTTCCGTCAGGGGTATTGCTATGATGATTTTTATAAAGTTCCACAAGCTGCCGATTGGATTATGAAACCTGAGCTTTCTAAAGCCCATCTAGGAGAAGAGGAACGAGATCTAGAATATGAGAAGAAGGTACAATTACAGCCGCATATTGTTTACCTAGCAAACTCAAGCAATGTAAAAGTTGGAGTCACTCGTAAGACACAAGTGCCTACAAGGTGGATAGATCAAGGTGCTCATGAAGCAGTAGAAATTGTTGAAGTGCCTAATAGATACCTGGCTGGTATAACAGAACTAGCGCTTAAAGAGCATGTCTCAGATAAGACTAACTGGCGCAAGATGCTCAAAAATGATATAGAAGATGTAAGCCTAGCAGAATATCGCGATGAACTTAAAAAGTATATTCCAGAAGAAGCGCAGCAGTATTTTATACCTAGCAATGAAGAAACTCACATTCACTTTCCAGTAGATAGGTATCCGGAAAAGTTGAAAACACTTAATCTTGATAAAACTCCTGCTTATGAAGGTGTACTAAAAGGAATTAAAGGGCAGTATCTCATTTTTGAAGATGACACTGTTTTTAACGTGCGCAGTTGGGAAGGATATGTGGTACGTCTAGAAGTGCTTTCTTAAATAACAGTCAGCTTGATAACTTGTATACAAGCTAATATTATGAGGGTTATACCGATGTAACGATTAATGTTACTTCCTGAAGAAGATTTCTTTTTTTGAATATGAGTGCCAAATCTACTGTAGCCATAGAGTGTTGCAACCTTTCCAATAAATACACCACTAAGGAATAAACCAAGCCATAATGCAGAGATAGATGCAGCGCTTGATAACCACTTGCCTAATAGAGAGAACACTAAAATCCAATAGATAAGTACAGGCGGGTTGATGACACTAAGTGTAAATCCTAGGAGGTATTTAGATGATTTTTTTTGTTTGGACTCAGTATTTTCTTTTTTGTTAAGTGTAAAGTAAAGCCCTACAGTTGCAAGAACTGCTGCAACTAAATATTGTACCCAAAGATTCATTTCAAAAAAATCTTGTACAACCATACCAGAGGAAAATGCTATAAAGGCAAGTAATACCTCGCCTAGTCCAGCGCCATAACTTATTTTTAGAGACTCACGGTGTGATTCATTTAGGGATGTCTTAATTACAGCGAGATTTGATGCGCCAGGAGGAAGTGCTCCCAGAATGGTAGCGATAATGCCAATAAGTAAAGCTATAAGAATCATAAACACTTAGTAGTGCGCTTTTATAAAAGCTTACTCATTATTACTCAAATATTATGCAATAAGGAGTTTGATAGCTTGTATCATACCAGCAACTATAAGAACTACTCCAATAATTTTATTAAGCGTTCCTTTAAACTTTGAAAAATTTGAAGTCATATACTCGCTAGCTTTTCCATACAAATAAAGCAGTCCAAATTTACCGGCAAAAACTCCAACTAAAAAGCATAGGATGAGTAGCCATGGAGAATTTTTATCTAAAACAACATATCTGGAGCTTATAGAAAATATAGCAGTCCAGTAAATAAACATTGGGATATTGAGTCCTCCTAGTAAGAGACCATTAATGAAACGCTTAGGTCTGCTTGATGATTCACTATCGTTTTCTGTTGTTTTTTTTATGAGAAAATAGATCCCTACTGCTATCATGACAACTATAAAAGTGATCTGTATCCACTCATGTTTTTCAAATATGCGCTTTGCAAGAACTCCAAAAGCAAGAGCAAGCCCAGCTATTATCACCTCTCCTAGCGCAGCGCCATAGGCTAGGTGAAGTCCTTTGGTGAGGCTTTTGTCACTTGTGTATTTTACAACAGCAAGATTTGTCGCGCTAGGTGGTAACGTGGCGATTATGGCTCCTATAAGTCCTATAGAAAGGGTAAGTATATATGCGATAATGATCATAGCAGTTGGCAAAGCTACGTTATAATCATATGTATAGACAAGAGTTTATCATATCCTTAGGATTTACGAAATTTACCTCCCAAAATGTTGGTTTAAAGAGAACAATCATTTAAATGCATAAGACTGTAGATTAACGCTATCTTTGCACACCTAAAAAATTTACAATGAGTACCATAGTAGCTATCGTAGGACGCCCTAATGTAGGGAAGTCTACTTTTTTTAACCGTCTAGTGCAACGTCGTGAGGCGATTGTAGATGCCGTAAGTGGAGTGACGCGTGATCGTCATTACGGAAAAACAGACTGGAACGGTCGCGAATTTACCGTTATTGACACAGGAGGATATGTAGTAGGAAGTGATGACGTTTTTGAAGCCGAAATTGATAAGCAAGTAGAACTTGCGATAGATGAGTCTGACGCTATTATCTTTATGGTAGATGTAGAGCATGGTGTGACAGGGATGGATGAAGAGGTTGCAAAATTACTTCGTAGATCAAAAAAACCTATTTTCCTAGCTGTAAATAAAGTAGATAATAATAAAAGAGCAGCAGATGCTGTTGAGTTTTATAACCTAGGATTAGGTGATTATTATACTATTGCCGCAACAAATGGTAGTGGAACAGGAGATTTACTTGATGCTGTAGTAGAAGCACTTCCGCCAAAAGTTGAGGAAGAAGAAAAAGATGAATTACCAAGATTTGCTGTAGTAGGTCGTCCTAATGCAGGAAAATCGTCTTTCATCAACGCGCTGATAGGTGAGGATAGATATATTGTAACAGATATCGCTGGTACTACTCGTGACTCAATGGATACAAAGTACAATCGCTTTGGGTTTGAGTTCAACCTTGTAGATACAGCAGGAATACGACGTAAGGCAAAAGTAAAAGAAGATCTTGAGTTTTACTCAGTAATGAGATCTGTAAGAGCTATTGAGCACGCAGATGTGATTTTACTAGTAGTAGACGCAACAAGAGGTTTTGATGGCCAGGTTCAAAATATATTTTGGCTAGCAGAGCGTAACAGAAAAGGAATCGTGATTCTTGTAAATAAGTGGGACCTTGTAGAAAAGGAGACCAACACGATGAAGAATTTTGAAAAGCACATTAGAGAGCAAATTGAGCCTTTTACAGATGTGCCTATTGTATTTATTTCTGTGCTGGAGAAACAACGTATCTTCAAAGCAATTGAAACTGCTGTAAAAGTATATGAAAGCAAAACGAAGCGTATCAAAACTAGTGAACTTAACGAGTTCTTCTTGCCGCTAGTAGAAGCATTCCCGCCACCAGCAATTAAGGGTAAATATGTAAAGATTAAGTACTGTATGCAACTTCCTACACCACAACCACAATTTGCGTTGTTCTGTAACTTGCCACAGTATCTTAAAGAAGGTTATAGAAGATTCTTAGAAAATAAACTTCGCGCAGCTTACGACTTCTCAGGAGTGCCTATTTCTATCTATTTTAGAAAAAAATAATTAAAAGTACACTTTCGTGAAAACGAAACATAAAACAAAAAGCTATCAGATATCTGATAGCTTTTGTTGTTTATAATAGTTTCCTAATGGCTCTTTGCAGCCTGTAATACATCTCCCGAATATTAGCCTAGTAACCCTAGAAGCCAGAAAATAATAAAGAAGATGATGATGGTGCTTATGCAACCGCCACCTAATTTTTTTGCGCCATATGCGGCAATAAGTCCTTTGATGATTTTATTCATAATAATTGGTTTAAGGGTTAGTTACACAAACTTACACTTCTCTATTTCTAGTATGAGTTAATAATCTGTTATGAGTTCAGATGTCAAAGAGAATAACTTGTTAAATATTTACTAAATTTTAACTGTCAGCATATCATTTGGAAGTAAACATTGTTTATTTGATAGACATCAATCAATCAACCGTTTATAATGCGAATTAATCAACTAGTACTCCTTGCGATAGGGTTATGCTTATCTGTAGCTATGCAGGCGCAAAACTTTTCAATTACTGGAACTCTTAAAGATAAAGATTCAAAGCAAACCTTAGAGGCTGCCACAGTTTTCTTAGAGACTGTTAAGGATAGCACACTCATTACTTATACCATTACAAATCAAGATGGGTTCTTTCAACTCGAAGGTCGAGCGCAAGAGAATAATGCACGTGTGAACATCTCTTTTTTAGGTTATGAGAACTTCACAAAAAATGTAGATTTAAGTACGGGTGATATTACGCTTGGAGATATAGAAGTAGCACCTTCTACAAACACCTTGGGCGAAGTCGTTGTAAAAAGTAGAGCTCCAGTAACGGTAAAAAAAGACACGCTAGAATTTAATGTTTCTTCTTTTAAAACTAAGAAAGATGCAAATATAGAAGACTTGCTTAAGGAGCTGCCAGGCGTTGAGGTAGACGAGAGCGGAAAGATTTTAGTAAATGGTAAGGAAGTAAATAAAATTCTGGTTAATGGGAAGCCGTTCTTTGGTGATGACCCTACGATTGCTACGCGCAACCTTACTAAAGAGATTGTAGAGAAAATACAAGTAGTAGATACTAAGACAGATGATGAGGCCTTCGCTGGCGAAGATGGTGATCAAGAAAGTAAGACTATCAACCTCACCATCTCCGAAGAAAAGAATAAAGGAGTCTTTGGTAGAGTGGCTGCTGGTGGCGGTACAGATAATCGTTTTGAATATGCAGGTATTGTAAATGCCTTTGATAACGAGCGACGCATCAGTGTGCTTGCTGGTGGTAACAATATCAACTCGGCTGGGTTTAGTTTTGGAGAGATAAGAAAAATGTTTGGAGGAGGAAGAAGTGTCTACTTCAACGGCAACGGAAGTTTCGGTATTGACGGTCGAAGCTTTGGTGGCGGACAAGGAATTGTAAACAGCCGTAGTGTAGGGGCAAATTACACAGATGAGTATGCAAAAGGATTTGATGCCAATATGGATTATTTCTACTCGGCGGCAAATTCTTTTGATGAGACACGTGTAGAGCGAGAGAATATTTTACCAGACAGACGGTTTTTTACAAACAGTGATTCTCGTAATGACTCAAACTCAGATAACCATAGTATTAATACCACTATCAATATTAAAAAGGATTCTACACTACTCATTAATATCAAGCCCAAATTCTCTTTTGCAAATAGTGAGACGCGCTTCCGCCGTACAGAGGAGTCACTTAATGAAGACGGTGAGAGAATCAATGAGTCGGCAACTAATAATTTTGTAACAGACGAAGGGAAGAATTTTGAAAACACCTTAAGTGTTACCAAGAAATGGGGAGACAAAGGAGCTTATGTGAGAGCACGTGTACAAAACGAAATCAATAGACAAGAGAGTGAAGACTTTATAGTGTCAAACACAGAGATATTTGGCGATAACCCATCAGTAATTAATCGTAATCAGTTTACAGATGGAGAGACTAAACTTGACGGTTATAATCTCAACCTCACTTATAGAGTTCCTTTAGTTGCTAAAAAGCTCTTTCTTGATGTAGATTTTGGTCACCGTAGCGATACTAGAAAACGCAAGCGAAGCACCTTTGACTTTGATGAGGTAGCACAGCAGTATAGCATCCTCAATCAAGAGCTAAGTACAGACTTTGAAGGTCGCAATTCACGCACGACTCCCAAACTGGGACTTAATCTTGATGGAGAGAAACTCAATGTGAACGTGAGTGCAGGATACGTATTTCGCACCTTAGAGAATAACGACAACTTGCGCCCAGAATTAGACATCAAGCAAAATTTTGAAGCACTAGAACTTGATACGTATGTGAATTACAGGTTTAGCCCTAAAGCATCTATGTATGCAAGTTTAGGTAAGAGCAATAGACCTCCAGAAGTCACGCAACTTAACCCGTTTGTAGATGTTTCAGATCCACTTAATATTGTAGAGGGTAATCCTAACCTAGCTCCAGCAAATGATTATAATTTTTACGGAGGATTTAATAATTATGACTTTCAAAAAGGAGGCGGATGGTATGTTAATGGAAATGGAAGATTTACAAACGATGCTATTGTACGTAAAACTAGCATAGATGACAATCTAGTAAGTCGCACTACCTATGTAAATGTAAATGGGAATTATAGCGTAGGAGCAGGAGGAGGTTATAATAAAAATGTAAAAATAGATTCCTTGCGTAGTATAAAATATGGAGGAGGTATTTATACAAACTTTGGGCGTAATGTAAATTTTAACAACGAAGTGCAATACGCTAGTAAAACGAGATCTCTAACGCCGCGTGTAAATTTTACATACACTTGGAAAAATCTGTTTGAAGTTAAACCTAGCTATAATATCTCTATTTCAAAAACTCAGTTTGGTCTAGACGCTTTTGAAGATCAAGATTTCATATCTCATAATGTTTCATTGGGAACGGCTTTGTTTGTTCCCAAAAATTGGGAATGGCGCAATGATATTAACTATAATTACAACCCAAACATTGCATCAGATTTTCAGCGAAGTGCAGTGTTTTGGAACTCGACACTTGCTTATTCATTTGCCAAAGAGCGCGCTATCGCAACCTTGAAAGTGTATGATGTACTAGATCAAAATACAAACGCAAGGCGTACTGCAAATGCAAACTTTATACAAGATGTGCAGAGCACCGTATTAGAGCAATACTTTATGCTTAGCCTAAGTTGGAAGTTCAATACGCTAGGAAAAAAAGGAGAAACAAATGATGGTGGGGTATTTTTCTTTTAACGCTTTCGCGAAAGCGTACCTCAACAAAACACTCATTTCTTAATTAAAAACCTTATTTTTCTGAGCTCAAAGAGAACCCACAATGCGAGCATTAGTCATTTCAGGAGGAGGAAGTAAAGGCGCTTTTGGCGGAGGCGTAGCCCAATACCTTATGCAAGAAATGGGTAAGGATTATGATATGCTGGTGGGAACTTCTACAGGCAGTTTGCTAGTGCCACATCTTGCACTTCAAAACATCGAAAAGATAAAAGAAGTGTATACTTCTGTTAATCAGAATGCCATTTTTAATGTATGTCCATTTGTAATTAAAAAAGATAAATGGGGAGAGCAAACCATCGCTATTGATCACTGGAGTGTACTGCGTAATTTTCTTAAAGGCTCTAAGACTTTTGGAGAAAGTAAAAAGTTGAGAAAACTTATAGAAAAAACCTTTACAAGGGAAAATTATAAACAACTACAAGATAGTGGCAAAGAAGTGCTAGTCACTGTTTCAAATCTCTCACTTCATAAAACGGAGTATAAATCTAGTAAAGAAGAAACTTACGAAGATTTTTGTGACTGGGTATGGATGTCGTGTAATTACATCCCTTTTATGAGTCTTGCGTCAAAAAACGGATGTGAGTATGCAGATGGTGGTTTTGGCGCGCTAGTACCTATTAAGGAAGCCGTAGAGCGCGGTGCAACAGAGGTCGATGTAATCATACTTGAAACAGAAGTTACTTATTACAATAACCTCCCTTCTACTAATGTTTTTTCTCTGCTTAGTAACCTTCATGGTTTCATGATGGACCGTATCGAGAAGCAAAACATCACCATAGGTAAGTATGCAGCCAATCAAAAAGAGGCAATAATTAACTTCTATTATACGCCTACAGTACTCACCACAAATTCATTGATTTTTAACAAAGAAAAGATGAAAATATGGTGGCAAAGTGGCTTTGACTATGCCAAGTATAAAAACGAAGAACTCAACGAGATTAAGGTGGATGATGAGGGGTAATACCCTGCTTTTGCTAAAGCAGAGAATTAATATGTCACATCATAACTCGTATTGCTACATCATTAATTAACCGTATCCTTCACCGTTTCTTTAGTTGTTTTCTTCTTCCCAAAGAGACCACCTAATATTCCCGTTGCGACATCTTTAATAGCATCTTCAGCTTTAGGCTTGGTAGTGCTATTTTGAGGGGTTTGTGTGTCAGTAGTTGTGCTATCTGTCGCAGTAGTGTTTGGCGTTGTTTTGTTTCCGCCTAAAAGCCCTCCTAATACATCAGTAAGTTTATCTTCTACTTTGTCTTTTGCTCGTTGCTTTTGGATTTCTATTATCTGGTTAGTAAGTGCAGTTGTAGCTGCCTTTAGATTAAGATCTACCTTAGGTGCAGTAAAATTTCCCGAAAGGGAAACAGGGACATCTATATGGATATTCTCTTTTTCGGCATCTGTAAGTTTTGAAAGTAATCCGCTCACATCACCTCCTAGGTATTTTGCAGGGAGATCGAGGTTGAGGGTGTAGTTCATCTCGTTTGTAAAGCTATGTCCACCGCTTACCTGCACATTAATTCCTTTTACGTCAAAATCAAATGGCTTTACAGCCACCTGGCCATCATTAAATGTAAGACTGGTTTTGAGCTTGTCTAATTTAAGGTCGTCAAGGTTTATAAAATCAAGTTTTTGCGATAGGAGATTAAGAAGCGGCATCTTATCTGCATCTACATCTGCAGTCAAAATTTCGGCAAATGCATCTCCAGAAATGGTGCTAAGTATAGGGCTAAAATTATCATCAAGCTGTCCCTGTAATTGTATTTTAGTATTGAGCGCCCCTTGTAGTGCTTTTGCAATAGGAGCAAGTCCTTGCAGCATATCTAGCTCCTTAAATGAACGGTCTATATCTATACTGCTCAAATCTACAGTCATATTAAAAGTAGGAGCACCATCACGTGTGGTGACAGAGCCAGAGAGCCCCGCTGCACCACCAAAAATGCCAGAGTTAAGATTGCTTAATGATGCCTGCTCATTTGCAATAGTCACACTTCCTTTAGTATTGCTAAGTTCAAGGCCATCATAAATCACCTTTGTAGCATTAAAGTTTACAGAGGCATCAAGAAAGTCTGGAATTTTTATTGCTGTGTCGCTTGAGCTCTTGCTCGCTTGGGTAGTGCCAGATGTGGTTGTTGTGCTAGTCGCAAAATCATCAAGGTTAAACACCTTTGAGGTAACATCAAAACGACCTATTAAATCCTCTTTAGACATTACAAATGGGATGAGGTTCTCAATAGATCCCGTTGCGTTTATATCTGAAGTTCCACTTGTTGCGGCAAATGAGTTAAGTGTGATATTGCCTGTTTTAAAACTTACAGCTGCATTTTGTATAGCAATGGGATTAGGTAGTTCCGGAGTGCTGTAAGTGAAGTTACTAAGCGTAGCATTACCAGTGCTTTTTATATTTTGATACAGCTGCTTCTCAACAGAGTTCATATCAAAACTCGTCATCACATCTGCAACAAGTCTCCCTTGTAGTGGTTGGTCTAGATTAAGTGGGTAGACTTTGTCAATGTTACCCAAATCTAGCGCACCATCTAGGTCTAGATTTACTAGCATATTACCCATCAAATTCTTGAGCGTTCCCTTTGCAGTAAAGGTGTCTTGGTCAATTTTAAAACTTAAGTCGTTTATCTCAATATAAGTAAGTTCTGTGATGCCTGTATCATTTTTAATCTTTACATCTATATTGATGTTGTTCATTCTTTTAGGCAGGTCTGGATACTTAAAAGAAGCATTGTTAGACACAATCTCAATATCAAGATTTGGGATGTTAGTCTCCGTTGTTTTTCCTTTAATAATTCCGCTTACTCGAAAATCTCCACTCGTCTCCACGCCGTCGATATTTGCTCTATATTCCTTAGGGATGAGGGCTAGAAAGTTCTTAAAATCTGATGAAGGCGTTTTAAACGATAAGTCCATAAGATTACCATCCTCTAGAAGCTGTATGAAGCCATTAAACTCTAGTGGGAGTTCGTTTATTTTGGCTAGGTTTTCTTTAAAAGTATACTTCTGCTTTTCTAGCTCCATTTGGATTACAGCTTCTAGGTCGAGCTCGTGTCCGTCTAGATAATGCGTACCACCATAATCAAAAGATACTACAGCGTGGGTATTTGTATCTAGCGCACTCTCAATAGCCGAAAAATCTCCAGAACCAGTATGGTTTACCTCCGTAAGTTCTAGGTGGGTTTGTGTAGAGCGATCGTCATAAATTATTTTTGAGTCTATAAGACTGTACTCTTGTAAGTTAAAAACAAACGGTTCTGAGTTTTCCTCACTATCAGTTTCTGTAGTTGCTGTTTCTTTTACAATATCATAATTTGCATTGCCTAAAGAATCTACTTGTACGTGTATGTTTGCTTCCAGAAGTGATAATGCATCAATAGCAATAGGCTCATCTGTTGTGTTTTTGAAGAGTTGAGTAACACCCATCTCAATGCGTAATTCTTTACCACTAGCAAGTGTGTCACCGGCAAACGGTGCGTTGTTAATTACCGTAAAGTCGTTTACTATAACCGTAGCGTCAGGAAAACTCCTAAATAGGCTTAGGTCGAGAGAAGACCACTCTATCTGTGCATTTAAATTTTTATTAATGGTCTTCTTGAGTAAGTCTTCTAGTTTTCCTCTAAAAAGGAAAGGTGATGCTGCAAGCAGTATCACAATAACGAGAAGTATAATACCTGTAATTTTTAATGCTTTTTTCATAATATGAGTTATCTCTTTCGAGTAGGATTTACATCCTTTTTTATTGTAATATTTTTTGTTTTTAGTACGCTTTTGCGAAAGCGTATCTGTAATTCTTATAAACAACCTCCTAAATAGGTAGCTTTAATTCTTCACCTTCCTCTAGTTTAAATTTCTTTCTAAATAGTCCTACACCTAGGTATAGAAATGGGGTGTCTAAAGCGGCAATAATCACTTTAAATATAAAACCTCCTAAGAGAAGGCCTCCAAACAATTGCCACTCAATGAGTCCAAAGATACAGAGTAAAGAAAGGACCGAAAATGTATCTATAAACTGAGATAAGAATGTCGAAAAATTATTTCTGAGCCAAAGGTGTTTGCCCTTAGTTATACGTTTCCAAAAGTGATAGATGTGAATATCTACGTATTGCGCTAGTAAATAGGCTATCATACTCGCAAAAACTGCCAGCGCAGTAACTCCAAAAACCTTAGTAAATAGTATGTCATCTACAGGAGACCAGCTCGTAGCGGGAACAGCGTTACCTATATAAACGATTAAGAGTGAAAATAGGGAGGCAAAAATACCAGCAGTTACCATTTGGTTTGCTTTTTTCCTACCATAAATCTCACTTACTATATCTGTAATTAAAAAGGTAATTGGGTAAGGAAATATCCCTACCGAAATCTCAAAAGTATAGATTCCAAAAAAGTCCCATGAAAAGAACTTTTGAAAAATTAGATTAGATACAACTAGTGCGCAGATAAAAAGAGCGCCTAAAATCACATAAATGCGATATGCAAGTTGTAAATCCTTTGTATTTAAATCCTTAGAGGGTAGTTGCATTTTCTTGATAACTTCGATTTCAAAATTAGCCCATTGTGATTTTGATTTCCTTAATTTGTTGTGAAATGTTATTCTCGTAATCCAACAGCTAGATCTTTGCATACCACATTCTTATCATTAGGCAGTAATCAAGGAAACACTTACGAAGCACTCGATAAAGCGCTACAATTGCTTTTTGAGCGTGTAGGTAGGGTTGTAAAAATTTCTCCTGTGTATCAAAGTCCTGCTTGGGGTTTTGAGGGGCCAGATTTTCACAACTGTGTGGTGAGGATGGAAACATCATTACCTATTAAAAAACTCTTAGACACGACACAGGCTATAGAGCAATTACTAGGTCGTAAGGAAAAGGAAGGGACAGTTTATCAATCAAGAATAATAGATATAGACATATTGCTTTATGACGATGTTGTAAAGCTGTCAGAACAACTCACGGTTCCTCATAAGCATATGCAAGAGCGGTTGTTTGTGCTACAGCCACTTGCAGATATCGCAGGCGATGAGGTTTGCGAGGCATTATCTACACCTGAAAATCCAGTCACTTACTTAGAGTTGTTAGAGGCTTGTAACGATGATAGTGTTCTTACAAAACAGGCTAAATGGCTTAAGAAACCACAAGACAGTATTGATTTAGGTGGTTACAACTATATCACCATAGAAGGAAATATAGGAGCAGGAAAAACAAGCCTCGCCACGATGATCTCAGATGAGTTTAATGCAAAGCTTATTCTTGAGCGTTTTAAGGATAACCCGTTCTTGCCTAAATTTTATAAGGAACCAGATCGTTATGCCTTTCCATTAGAGATGTCTTTTCTAGCAGATCGCTACCAGCAGTTGCTTGACGACTTAGGACAATATGATCTTTTTAAAGATTTTATGTGTGCAGATTATGATCGTTTTAAATCTCTCATATTTGCACAAGTAACATTACAAGAAGAAGAGTTTGTGCTTTACAAGCGTCTCCATGAGATGATGTATAAAGATATGCCGCAGCCAGATTTATATGTGTATCTCTATCAAAACACAGAGCGTTTACTTAAGAACATAAAGAAGCGTGGTCGTAGTTATGAAAAGAGTATTGATCCTACATATTTAGAAAAAATAAACCAAGGGTACCTTGATTTTATAAAGACTCAACACAATCTCAATGTTAAGATTATTGATATTTCAGAGTTAGATTTTGTAAAAAACAGAGCTGATTTCTTATCAATAATCAGCCAATTTACAAACGAGTAATTTAGAGTTTAGAAATATACTCATCTAGAAACGCAAGTCTTTCCTTAGTCCATTTCTGCATATAGTCTAATCCTTCTGGATCAGATATAAAATCTTTCCATACCAGCTGTTCTCTTTCAAAAATAAGATTTGTCGATAGTGATTCATAAACTTGTCGCTGTCTAGCAAGTAGTTTTTCTGCATTTAATACTTGAATGCGCAGTGCTGCCCATCGTGCTTTAAAACGCGCATTAAAATCATCTGCATTTGTTTTGATAAGTCTTCTCACGAGACCGTTTGTAAGAAAATCATCAGTAGTTTTTATGCGTTTACCACTAAAAATAGTCCCGAAGCTTCCATCTAGATCCCATGGTGCATAGAAGTAAGGTTCTCCTGCATCGTAACGTATGAGATATAAATTCTTACCTAAATTATCTGGGGCGCGCACAGCATTGATGTATAGGAAATAATCAATCGCATTATCGATTACAAATTGTTTTGAAATTCTTTTCGCGAAAGCGTCATCATCACTGTGCACTACAAAATCTGTAAATGGGTATACATTGTCCCAAGGAGCATTTGTTTCAGAAGGGTATTTAATATCATAGCCACCCCAACTTGCTAAGAAATTCTTTTTAGGAGGTATGGAGTCAAAAGAGCTAGCGCCTAGGTAGCGCGCCCCTTGAAAAATCTCACCACGCACCGTGTCGCCACGATTCTTTTTTACTTGTACCAGTTTGCGATCTACTTGTTCTTGTAGTAAGAAGATGCCTTGGTAACTCCCGTTTACAACAACCTCGGCATAGGCTGCTGTTGCGCCAGCTTTGGCTGTTGGTTCTTTATCTAGATAATGCGGTTTGTAAATATCATTCCATAAATTGAGAGAGAGGTAAGAACGCATACGTAGCGGTTCGTTGTAAAGCCCATCCAGAATCCAGTCGTCATCACTGCGCATACCTGCAAGTTCATAATCTTGATTTTCAAAACCTAGGCTGTCTTTATAAAAGTTGAGATCGTAGGTTTTTTTAGGAAACACAAGAGAGCTGCTTCCTCTCAGTTCTATCCCTGCATAACTTGTAAACTGCGTGTCTTTATCTGCATAAGATATTGTTGCCATACGTTTAGGCTCATTTACAATCCCCTGTGGAGCATCTATCTGTATGAGTGGATATGAGGTGAGATAGGTTTTGTAAGTAGTAGCACCATGCTTTAATAGGTGAGAAGCAGTATAAATAGCATCGTTACTTGAAAGAGTAAGAGTGTATGATAGTCCGTTAATCTGGAAATCTCCATCTGTTACTGTGGTCCCTTTAGGTATTTGGATAATGGCAATATTAAGAGAATCGTCTATTGCCAAGGTTTGTGGAGTAAAGGTTACTTGCGCACAAGAGTTAATAGAAATTGCTAGTACTAATAAAAAAATTGAATATCTCACAATAGATTGATTTACAGTAAAGATAATGCAATTGAAATGCCACAAATGAATGTTAATGAAATTTTGAGAGTCTTATAAAATTGTACTTTTATGCTATGAGATTGATAACTAGTTTTTTACTCTGCCTTTTTGCTACTATTTTGACGGGGCAAGAAAGTGCAAAATCAAGTATAGCGCTTGGTCCTCCTAACCCAAAACCAGGGGTTTGCTACCTTTCACGTGACGGTGGAGGAGAAGATAAACTATGGAAAGCGGTACTCTGTGAGTGGAAAGAATATCAAACTTTAGAGATTCTTAGTGATAGTATGGATCCGCGATTATCTAATTATGATAAACATTATATAAATAAAAGAGTGCGTTTATTTATTGAGCGTAAGCTTTCGCTAGAGGTAGAAAGCTATTATTCATCAAGTGCAAGTGACACCACAGATGCTTGCCTTGCCAAGGCAAGAGCTAGTGAAGTAGGAGAATATCTTATAAGTCAGGGACTAGAAAGAGATCAACTTAAGATTACCTTGCTACCGGTTAAAGACAGCGTGGGATCAAGTTTGAGAGTAAGGGCTATTAATGCTTTATGATAGCGTTACGTATTCTTAATAAGTACGCTTCATTAAACTCTCTCCAAAAAGGCGTAAAACCTCCTTTTTATCTTCAGAGATATCAACGTTATCTAGTGCGGTAAATGCTTTCTGCGTGTATTTGGCAATTTCCTGCTCGGTAGCTTTTGCTGCACCAGAATCTAAAAATTGTTGCTTTACGGTTTCTATTTTTTCGGCAGGATCTGCTGGTGAGATAGAGAAGAAATGCTCTAGTTGTTGTGCATCATCTTTATCTGAGTTTATAAGCGCTGTAAGATATAAGAAGGTCTTTTTATTTTCTATAATATCACCGCCTACTTGCTTCCCAAAACTCTCTGGATCACCAAAAGCGTCTAGATAATCATCTTGCAATTGGAATGCGAGACCTAAATCACGACCATAATTATAAATTGCTTCTTGACAAGTTTTTGAAGCGCCAGCAACTATGGCTCCCATTTTAAGAGCAGCGCCCACAAGTACAGCTGTTTTGTACTCAATCATTTTCATATACTCAGGGATGGTAACATCGTCACGAGTTTCAAAATCTACATCATACTGCTGTCCTTCACAAACTTCAATTGCTGTTTTAGAAAAGAGCTTTGCTAGCTCCTTAAACGTATCTCCTTCATAATTTTCAAATAGCTGGTAAGCTCTTATAAGCATTGCATCTCCAGAAAGGATACCAGTGTTTATATCCCATTTTTCATGTACAGTTTCCTTACCACGACGCAATGGAGCATCATCCATGATATCATCATGCACTAAAGAAAAGTTATGGAAAATTTCTATTGCTAGTGCAGCATCTAGAGCTATAGCATGATCTTTTTCAAATAGCTCGCAAGCCATTAGCGTTAGTACAGGGCGTAATCTTTTACCTCCTAAGCCTAGAATATAATTTATAGGGTCGTATAAGTTTTTTGGCTCTTTCTCTAGGGTGTGTTTATTTAAATAATCAATAAATACCTCTGTGTATTCTGGAATGCTGCGCATGAATTGCAATTTTTTTTGTAAAAATAAGCCAAGCTAGGCAATTATGTACTATCACGCTTTCGCGAAAGCGTACTCTAAAATCTTACAAGCGTTAAAAAAAACAAAATTTAATGGAAACTTTAAAAACTTTTAAAGTTTCCTACGTACTTTTGCAAACTGAATATGAAAAATAAAATACTAGATACTGCAACTGAATTATTTTTAAATCAAGGGTTTAAGAGTATTACCATGGATGATATTGCTAAAGAGATGGGTATGTCTAAAAAGACAATTTATAGCCATTATAGTAATAAAGAAGCGATTGTAACAGCTAGTGCAGAGCATCTATTCCAGAACATTTGTGGTGGTATGGATCACATCTGTGCACGTAAGGCAAATCCGATAGAAGAACTTTATGATATAAAGAAATATGTACTAGAACATCTTAAGGGAGAACATACCTCTCCTATGTACCAACTTCAGAAGTATTACCCAAAAATTCACCAATCCATGCGTAAAGGACAATATGACTATATGCAGAGTTGCGTGACAGATAATTTACAAAGAGGTATTGAACAAGCACTTTTTATAAGCGATATTAATGTTCAATTCGTAGCGCGTGTATATTTTATAGGAATTACAGGGATAAAGGACGAAAGTATTTTCCCTCCATCAGATTTTCCTATAAGT
Source organism: uncultured Dokdonia sp. (assembly GCA_913060645.1). Classification (GTDB taxonomy): domain Bacteria; phylum Bacteroidota; class Bacteroidia; order Flavobacteriales; family Flavobacteriaceae; genus Dokdonia. The sequence goes on from CAJXSW010000008.1 coordinate 31,188, forward strand.
GAGTTACACGATATGTATTTAGAGTATCACATACGTGGTATTGTAACCCCTAAAGGAAGAAAAATTTTAAATAAACTCATCAAATCTAACCACAACTAATGATACAGAGATTATCTATAGCGATATTATTACTAGTAAGTGTTGCCACGGTAGCACAAACTAGAAGTTTTACCGTAGAAGAGGCTGTAACCTTTGCTTTAGATAGCAATTATACAGCTATTAATAGCCGCCGAGACATCGCAAAGGCAATTAAGAAAAAATGGGAGACTACCGCCAGTGGATTACCACAGGTAAGCGCAAGCTTAGATTATAACTACCAGATAAAACAGCCTACACAGCTTATTCCAGCCGAATTTACGGGTGGTGAGCCTGGGACATTTATTCCTGTAGTTTTTGGAACACAACAGAATGCTACTGCAACGGCAACATTAAGTCAGCTTATTTTTGATGGTTCATACCTTGTAGGGTTACAAGCTGCCAAAACATTTCTTGAGTTTTCTAAAAATGCAAACGAGAAAACGCAGCTAGAAGTTCGTAAGGGTGTAATAAATGCATACGGAGGAGTACTACTTGCAGAGGAAAGCGTGGCAATATTAGATAAGAATATTGCGACATTAGAAGACAACCTCAGGGAAACTAGAATCATTTTTAAAAATGGATTTGCAGAGGAGGAGGATGTGGAGCAACTACAGATTACGTTTTTATCACTTCAGAATCAACGAGCAAATGCAAAGCGTATGGTAACCATTGCTAAGCAAATGTTTAACCTAGCAATAGGGATTGATGTAAATGAAGAAACGGTGCTCACGCAAACCCTAGAAGGACTAGCATTACCTGCATTAGGACTTCTTAATGATACGGTAAACTTAGAGCAAAATGTAGATTACAAGATTGCAAATAATCTTAATGAACAACGTGAGCTCGAACTTAAACTTGAGAAAAGTAAAGCGCTGCCTACATTAGGTGCTTTTATAAATGTAGGAACATTTGCAGGGCGTAACGAGTTTAACTTCTTTGATAGTGACGAGAAGTGGTTCCCGCAATCTATTACTGGTTTCCAACTTAATATTCCAATTTTTAGTTCTGGGATGCGTAATGCAAGAACTGCACAAGCAGTAATAGCGCTAGATCAAGCCAAAACTCAAAAAGAGGAGACAGCACAGCAAATTAAACTTGCATATGCCTCTGCCAAAAGTGATCATGAGCTTGCCATAGATAACTACAATACATCTCTTAAGAATATCACGCTAGCAGAGCGTATCGAGAATAAAAATCAAGTAAAATTTAGAGAAGGCTTGAGTACGAGTTTTGATTTGAGACAAGCTCAGACACAGCTTTATCAAGTACAACAAGAGTTGCTACAAGCAATGTTGCAAATAATCACGACAAAGGCAGATCTTGAGACCATACTTAATGTGCCTAATTATACCAATAACTAGTTTTCTTAACAAGGAATTTTAATAGAGTACCAACCAGAAATAAACAATGATGAAAAAATATATAACACTTGCTATCTTAAGTATTGCACTCGTTTCTTGTGGAGGAGACACTAGCGGAAAATCTGTAGAGACACTCATAGAGTCTGGCTCAGTAGAAGAGCTTCAAGCTAAGAAAGAAGCACTTAAGGCAGAGATAACAACTAGTAATGATCAACTTGCACAAATTGAAAAAGTGCTAGAAGAAAAAACACCAAGAGACAAGAAAGAGGTGCTTATTACTACAATGACGGTCAAGGATACTTTGTTTAATCACTTTATTGAAGTACAAGGTAATGTGGAGACTAAGCAAAATGTGCTTATTTATCCAGAATACCAAGGGACGCTTTCAAGAGTACTTGTAAAAGAGGGTCAACGTGTGAGAAAAGGACAAACACTAGCTCGCATAGATGATGGAGGTTTAGGAAGTCAAGTAGCACAAATGGAATCACAACTTGCACTTGCCAAAACTACCTTTGAACGCCAGCAACGTTTATGGGATCAAAAAATAGGATCTGAAATCCAATATCTACAAGCAAAAACTCAATATGAATCATCACAAAACATGGTGAGCCAGATTAAAAGTCAGCTAGGTAAGACTACTGTAAATGCACCTTTTTCTGGTGTGATAGACCAAGTAATTACAGACCAAGGAACGGTAGTTGCTCCAGGAATGGCGTTATTTAGAATTGTAAATCTTGACAATATGTATGTAGCAGCAGAGATTCCTGAGAGCTACTTACCTACAGTAACTGCCGGTAAAAAGGTAAAAGTAGATTTTCCTGTATTAGGAGAAACGGTTGAGACTACTGTGCGTCAGACTGGTAATTACATTAAACCATCAAACAGAAGTTTTGCTATAGAAGTAGATGTTCCTAATAAAGATGGTAAGGTAAAACCTAACCTTACTGCGCGACTTTCTATTAACGATTATACAGCAGATAACGCGATTTTAATCCCTCTCAATGTAATTAATGAAAATGCAGACGGTGAGCAATTTGTGTATGTCGCTTTCGCGAAAGCGGACGAAATGATAGCGCAGCAAAAAATAATTACTACTGGTAAATCTCAAGGAGATCGCATTGAAGTGCTTTCTGGAGTAGAAGTAGGCGATAAAATAATTGTAGAAGGAGCACGATCTGTAAAAGACAACCAAGCGGTAAAAATCTTAACATACTAAGCGATGACAGATAAGAAAAAGAAAAATGTAGATAAGGAATTTGCAATCTCCAGCTGGGCGATTGATAACCCTACCATTATTTACGTTCTTATGGCGCTGTTTCTGGCCTTAGGAATGGGAGCCTACCTAGGGATGGCACGTGAGAATTATCCAGAAATCAATGAGACTAAAATTTATATTTCGGCACCATATCCTGGGAACACCGCAGAGGATATTGAACGTCTCATTGTAGATCCGCTAGAGGATAAACTTCAGAACTTATCAGACGTGGTTGAGGTGCTTTCTACTTCGCAAGAAGATTATGCAATCATCACCATAGAGTTTAAGGAAGGAGTTGATGTACAGGAGGCAAAGCAACGAGTAAAGGATGAGGTAGACTCAGAAACAGCAAATGAAGACTGGCCTACGTTTAACAATGCAAAGGTAGAGCCTAATGTTTTTGACTTAAGTATCTCTGAGGAGACACCTATTCTTAATGTAAACGTATCTGGTAATTACCCTACTATAAAGCTTAAGGAATATGCAGAGTACCTGCAGGATGAGATAGAAAGCCTTAAGGAAATCAAAGAAGCAACTATACGTGGTGCGCAAGAGCGTGAGGTAGAAGTAGCAGTAGATGTGTATAAAATGATTGCTGCTCAAGTAAGTTTTAATGACATACTTGCTTCTATAGGTAATGAAAATATGACCTTATCTGCAGGTAATCTTGTGAGTAGCGGACAGCGTCGTAATATTCGTGTGATAGGAGAAATCCAAAGCCCAGAAGAGCTTGAAGATTTTGTAATAAAATCAGAAAACGGGGCGGTATACCTTAGGGATATTGCAGAGGTAACTTTTTCTGAAGAAGATAAAACTACCTACGCTAGAGATCTTACATTATATGAAGGAGATACTGTAAATGATGAGGAGATAAGTGAGACAGTGGTAATGCTAGATGTAAAGAAAAGATCTGGCGAAAATATGATTGAAGCCGTAGAGCAAATCAACGAGATTATAGCCAATGCTACGGCAGAGGTTTTTCCTCCAGATGTAGTTGTGCGTACCGCAAATGATCAGAGTGCAAAGACAGAAAATCAAGTAAACGACCTTGTAAACAATATCATCTTTGGTATAATTCTCGTGGTAGGTGTACTTATGTTCTTTTTAGGATTTAAAAACGCACTTTTTGTAGGGTTTGCTATTCCTATGTCTATGTTTATGAGTTTTATGATCCTCAACTTGATGGGTTATACCATGAATACCATGATCCTTTTTGCCCTTATTATGGGACTTGGGATGCTAGTAGATAATGGTATTGTGGTAGTAGAAAACGTGTATCGCCTCATGGACGAAGAAGGGATGGGACGTATAGAAGCGGCCAAAAAAGGTATCGGAGAGATAGCATTCCCTATCATTATATCTACACTTACTACGGTAGCTGCCTTCGTGCCATTAGGACTTTGGCCAGGGATTATGGGGCAGTTTATGATTTACTTCCCTATCACATTATCTGTGGTACTAGGCTCATCATTATTTGTGGCAATCTTTATAAACTCGATGCTCGTGTCACAGTTTATGAAAACAGATGAGAAAGCGCTTACGCGAAAATTTCTTATCCGCACCTCACTCATCATGTTACCTATTGGGTTAATGATATTATTTTTAGGAGGAAGCATACGTGGACTAGGAAGTCTTGTGATTGCAACCATCATCTTCATGTGGATTTATAAATACGTACTTAAAGGTGCTGCCGATGTTTTTCAAAAACGTTTCTTAACGTGGCTAGAAGATGTTTATAAGAGATTCTTAGGATGGGCGATTAAGGGGTATAAACCTATAGGATTTGTAGTAGGGATTTTCCTAATGCTTATTTTAACTTTTATGGCTTTTGGAGGATCTGTGAGTGCTGGTCGTACAGCTATAGAATTCTTCCCTGATAATAAGCCTAACCAGATTACGGTTTATATTGAGTATCCAGAAGGAACTGCAATTACCAAAACAGATGCGATTACTAAGGAGATAGAACAACGTGTATTTAAGGTCTTTAATGATGAGGCATACTTAGAAGGTGAAGATTACAATGCACTTGTAGAAACTTCTGTATCACAAGTAGGAGAAGGTGCTGGTAACCCACAGACAGATGGAGGAAGCGCTGCCGAAATGCCACACAGAGCAAAAATTACGGCGACTATGCGTGAGTATAAGTACCGTAATGAAGCAGATAGTGAAGAGCTCCGTTTTAAGGTACAAGATGCCGTGAGAGGTGTATATCCAGGAGTTGTAATTACGGTAGAAAAAGATGCTGAAGGACCACCACAGGGATATCCTATTAACATAGAGCTAGAAGGTAAAGACTATCAAGAACTCATCATCGCAGCAGAAAAGATGCGTAACTATATTAATAGCCGCAACGTTCCTGGAGTAGATGAGCTTAAGATTAATGTAAATAGAGGTAAACCAGGAACAGAAGTTCTTGTAGATCGCCAGAAGGCAGGAGAACTGGGTGTAGCTACTGGTCAAGTAGGGCTGCAACTACGTCGTTCTATCTTTGGTGATAAAGCTGGGGTTTATAAAAAGGATGGAGAAGATTATGATATTTACGTGCGCTTCAATGAAGAGCAGCGATATGATAAGTCGGCTTTATTTAATCAGAACATCACTTTTAGAGATCCTGCTACGGGGCAAGTAAAAGACGTACCTGTAAGTGCAGTAACCACTACAAGAAACACATCTTCATTTAGTGCGATAAAGCACAGAGATTCTAAGCGTGTAGTGACAGTATATTCTAACCTTGCCGCTGGTTTTACAGATGCAGGTGTGGTAGTAGCTGCTGTACAAGAGGAGATGAAAAACTTCGACGAAATACCAAAGGATATTAAGGTAAACTATACAGGTCAAATCGAAGAGCAAGCAAAGGAAATGAATTTCTTAGTAAGTGCATTTTTTGGCGGACTGGCATTAATATTCTTCTTATTGATATTTCAATTTAGTTCCATATCAAAGCCTATCATCATTATGATAGCCATTTTCTTAAGTTTTATAGGAGTATTTGGTGGGATTATCATAAGTGGGTCTCCATTTGTAATTATCATGACCATGATGGGAATTATATCTCTTGCAGGTATTGTGGTAAATAATGGAGTAGTGCTACTTGATTATACTCAGCTTCTTGTAGATCGTAAAGAAGTAGCGCAAGATCTTGAAGGAAAGCAAATGCTTGATAAAAAGACCATGCAAGAACTTATTATCGAAGGTGGTCGCGCACGTTTACGCCCAGTACTACTTACAGCGATAACAACGGTACTTGGGTTGATACCACTTGCAATAGGTATTAACATTGACTTCTTTGGGTTGTTCCAAGAGTTTGATGCAGGTATTTATGTAGGAGGTGATAACGTGATTTTCTGGGGCCCACTAGCGTGGACAGTAATTTACGGATTAATCATAGCGACTTTCTTAACGCTTATTATTGTACCACTACTATACTACATAGTATATCGTATTAAATTTAAAATACGAGGTGGTAAAGATGAGGTAGAAGAAGAAAAAGAGCTGCCAGAAGCAGCATAAGTAATTAGTTAGTTAATTAGTGTAGAAAAGCGCATTCGGCAATAAGCTGAATGCGCTTTTTTAATGAGTAATTACGCTTTCGCGAAAGTATAAAAAAACCCTCTCAATATCTATTGAGAGGGTTTGAATGAATTAGGTGTTACTTATTGGTTCTCAGTAAGTGGTATTGGGAATTGAGAAAATACATCATCATTTGCTCTATCAATAGGTAACTCGTCAAGGCGATTGTAACGACGTACATCGATCCATCTGTGTCCTTCTGCATAGAGTGAGTACCTACGTTGTGTAAGCATCTCATCTGTAAGAGAAGCAGCATCCATAGCTCCAGCATAAGAATCCAGTCCAGCGCTTTCGCGTATGATATCTAAAGCTGTAACTGCCTCCATAGGATTAATGGTAATGTTTGCCTCTGCGTATAATAAGAGTAGTTCTTCTTTACGTATGATTGGAATAGGGTCTACGTTACTTGTATATCTAAATACATCATACTCTCCAGTAAGGCCATCTAATGTAAGAGGATTAGGAATGATATTTCCATCTTCATCTGTAGCGCTTCTTAATGCAACCTTGTTAAGCCTAATATCACTAGTTTCTGCATCTGTAATAAAGGAAGGTTGCGCTATACGTGCACCTGCAGTAGAGGAATTAGTGGGGAAAAACATCGGGTTAAGAATATCTGTTTGGTCATCAGTAAAGATATGATAAACCCCTTGGTTTAAATCTAATCCGTTAATTTCCAAGAAAGAATTTTGAAGTGCATTAAGTACTTCTGGAAAATCTCCTTGATATGCAGCTACACGTGCTGCAAGTGCATTATTTATTTCATCAAATCGAGCTGGAGTAGAAAAACCAGCAAATCCATTAGTAAGGAAAAATGGAAAGCTACTACCACCAGCGTTTAAGTCTAAAGAAGCTTCATTAAGAATAGATTTTATGGCAGCTAAGGCTTGTTCCTTGCTTACAATTGGCCCTAAGTTTGCTTCGTCTGAGACATCTATACGTATACCTCCTTCATCTGTAAGATTAAGGTTGAGCAGTAGTTCGTGTGCAATCATTGTATTAAGAAACCCTCTCGTAGCAGTCAACTCTTCTTCTGTGAATATTGCAGAAAGATCTTGTTCTTCGATAAACCCTAAGATAAGGTTAGCGTTTTTTACGGTTCTATATCTTGCCGCCCAGGGAGTTGTAATATAGAAGGTATTGTTGTCTAAGACAGCATTTTCTCCACCTAGTAAATCACTTGTATATCTAGGGTCTGAGCTTGAGAATCTATAGTATTCTCTACCTATAACGCCACAATTATCAAAGTAATTTCCTAAGCCTACACGAGAGCTATATAGCACTCCACCTACTAGATCTTGTAAGTCACCACGAGTTAGATTCTCTTCAAAGGCATCAACCTCGGGGTTGTTTAAGTCTGAGTATTCTTGTACGTCACATGAATAAAGCCCAGCGCAAATACTTAATGCAAGTAGGCTTTTAGTTATATATTTTTTCATCTTTTTATATTAAAAGTTTACAGCTAGGTTAAATAAGAATCGCTTAGAAGATGGGAAAGGTGTAACCTCTACACCAGTAAAGATACCGCCACCACCAAAATTTGAAACTTCTGGATCATAACTGTTGTAATCAAATATGTTAATTAGGTTTGTTCCTGAAAATCCTACTTTAATATTGTCTATGTTTCCTCCTAAGAAATTTTCTAAAGTTGTTGTAGGTATAGTGTAATATAATCCCACTTCACGTAATCTTAGGTAAGATGCATCTTCTACAAAAACATCTGCAGATGAACCAAGCTGGCTCACTCTATATGGGCCATTTGCAAGAGCTCCAGAAGGATCAAGTCCAGAATCATCATAATCTGCACTAGTACCGTTTAAATCAGATAATAATGTAGTTAAATTAATGTTGTCACCACCTTTTTTCCATTGCCATAAAAATGATAATTGGAAGTCCTTGTATTGAAGACTATTATTGAATGCCATTTGAAAATCTGGCTCTGAATCTCCAAATTTCTGGAATCCATTAGCACCAGGGTTAGGGCCTATTCCTACTATTTGAGTAGCGCTAGAACCTTCTTCAATTCTAAATGTACCAAGCGTCGCTCCAAAGGCTCCTACATTGAAAGGGTCAACATCTAAACGAGTGATTTTAGAAGTGTTTTTAAACCAGTTTACACTAGCATTCCACACAAAATCCTCTGACTCAATAATATTACTATTCAATGATAGTTCAAGTCCTTTGTTTTGCAATTCACCTGCATTCACAAATTCGCTCGTAAATCCAGAAGATGGAGGTAATGCAGAGTTAAGAATTAAGTCATCAACAGTTTTAATATAATATGTTGCAGAAAAATCTACTTTACCATCAAGAATACTAAGGTCTGTACCAAATTCTAATTCTTTTTGGCGTTCAGGGCTTAAACCACCATCTCCACGAACACCTACTAGGCTTATTCCTAATAGACCATCTGTAGAGAATGATGTGTATGATGTAAATAATGCACCAAAAGGAGCAAAGTTACCTGCCTCTCCATAAGCTACACGTAGTTTAAATTTGTCTACAAAGCTATCTTCTTTCCAAAAATCAAACTCATTAAAGTTTGCTGCAAGTGATGCTTTTGGGTAATAGTTAAGTTCGTTTGCATCTCCGTTATTTGAAGATTTATCTCCTCTTAATCCTATCGCTCCTATAAGCTTATCTTGAAAATTGATTTCTTCTTGTACAAAAAATCCAGCATCTTCTTGGAGTAGTCTAAACTGGTTAGTTCCAGTATTTGCAGCTTGATCAACATTAGTTTCTGAAGCTACAAGTCCGCTCGCAGTAATAAGCTGCGTGTTTCTGTCAAAATATTCTCTTGTAACACCGGCTTGCGTTCTAAAAGATAAATCATTATCTGTTCTATAATTATGTACTAAGAAAGCCGCTAGATTGTAGTTCCTATTTTGAGTATCTCCTTGCACAGCAACTCCATTTTGACCTCCATTAGCAGGTTTTTGAAATTGTAAATCCTTTGGGAAAATAGCTCTAGATTTCTGTCCATAAGTATCTAAACCTCCACGTAAAATTAATTCAAGGCTTGATTTTTCCTTTTTGAAGATATCTAGATTTGCAGAAGCTCCAATAATAAAGCGATCTACTATTTCTCTGTTAGTTACTCTGTCTCTAGTTTGTAAAGGGTTTGATGCTCCTGAAGGATTATCTGGGTAAACACCATTTTCATCTGGAAATAATTGTAACCAAGGAGTTGTACCTGTTAAAGTCACACCAATAGTTGTACCTGAGTTGTCATTATTAAAGAAACCACGGTTAGATCTTGAATTGATGTAGTTTGTATTAAGTGATACTTTTAAAAAGTCTGTAGCTCTGTGATCTAAGTTAAGACGAAGTGAAGTCTTTTCGTAGCCTGTATTTTTTACAATACCATTTTCATTACTGTGCGTAACCCCAGCATAAAAGCGAGTTTTTACATCTCCACCGCTCATGCTAAAGTTAGTTCTACTTATAAGACCTTTTTCTCCATAAATCTCTTCTTCATAATCTACTAATCTTCCTTCATCTCTAGCGGCTACAAAAAGCGGCACAGCTTCTGCTCCAAAACTATCTTCTACACGTTGCTCGTTATAATCACGTAGTCCTAATAGTCTAGTTACTTGAGTCCAACCAAAAGACTGTCCAAATTTAAACTGAGTTTCTCCTGCTTTACCTTTCTTAGTTGTAATGATAACAACTCCGGCAGCAGCTCTAGAACCATATATAGCAGCGGCAGATGCTCCCTTTAATATTTCGATATTTTCAATATCATCTGGATTTATATCTGCTATTCTGTTTGTAGGGTTATCTTGGTTTGAAGCACTTCCTCCAGCAGATGCTGCAGAAACTGCATTAAGACCTGCAGAGATAGAAGAGTTATCTACATAAACACCATCTACAATATAAAGTGGTTGTGTATTACCTTGGATAGAAGTAGCTCCACGAAGTTTAATAGAAAGTCCTCCTCCTGGCGCACCAGAATTCTGGCTCACTAGAGCTCCAGCAAATTTACCATACAGCGCTCCATCTAACGTAGGTGGTGGTGTGGTACCAGTAATTTGCTCCGCTGATACTGATGCTACAGCATTTGCGGCATTAGATCTCTTTACAGAAGAAGCAAGTCCAGAAATTACTACTTCATCTAGCGACTCAGAAGATTCTTCAAGAGTTACATTTAATGTTTGTGAGCTTGAAATTAATTTTTCTTGTGTAGCATACCCTAGGTATGAAAATTCTAAGGTTCCAGAATTACCGTTTAATGTAATGGAGTAATTACCGTCAAAATCTGAGGTGGTTCCGTTTGAACTTCCTTTTTCAATAACATTGACAAAGGGAATTGGGTTATTTCCAGCATCTTTAATAACTCCTGTAACAACAGACTGACCCATCAGGGCACAAGGAATTAAAAATAACAAGAAATAGACCATTTTGAGTAATGGGTACTTTTGTTTCATTTGATATTTGATTTAGTTTATAATCCAAATTATAAATAATATTTAACTTATTAGGCTAATAGTTAACTATATGCTAATAATATTCTAAAAATTACACGAAATAAGCGAATTTGCCAATCATCATCTTGATTTCTCAAATAAATCAGCTTTGTTTTGAGAACTTTTCATGTAATTATTGATTAGATGTAAGAGAACAAGGGTGTTGTCAAATTAGCTCCAGCATTTTTACGCTCATATTTTTTAAATAGGACCTTAAATTGTTAAATAATTAATCACTAAATTTTATCTATTGAATTAAAAGTGTTGATAATTATAATCTATTAAATTTCAATCTCTAGGCTCTTTTTTAAGAGAAAATATTTAACTTAATTAAAGAGACAGTCATGGTGGGCTCAAAGTGTTGTTAAAACGCTTTATTTTGCGCTTTCGCGAAAGCGTGTATATAAAATGTGGAAAAACTAGGAAAGTCTGATCATATTTGAGAAAGCCAACCCAATAGAATAGCGTACTTTTATTTTTCTTAAAATATATGATTTGGCTAAGAAAAAAGTAACCCCCTTAATGCAGCAGTATAATGGTATTAAAACTAAATACCCAGATGCGCTATTGCTTTTTAGAGTAGGAGATTTTTATGAAACCTTTGGAGAAGACGCTGTAAAAGCAGCTGCCATTTTAAATATTACATTAACAAGTCGTAATAATGGTGGAGATCGTACGGAGCTCGCTGGTTTTCCTCATCATTCTTTAAATACTTATTTGCCTAAGCTTGTAAAAGCGGGTTGTAGAGTGGCTATTTGTGACCAGCTAGAAGACCCAAAGCAGACTAAGAAAATAGTTAAGCGTGGGGTGACAGAGCTAGTGACACCGGGAGTTGCGATGAACGATGATATTCTTTCTGCTAAGACAAATAATTTCCTTGGGGCTGTATTTTTTAATAAAGAAAAAGTAGGTGTGGCATTCTTGGACGTGTCCACGGGAGAATATCTTACTGCACAAGGGGATATAGCATATGTAGATAAATTATTGCAAAATTTTGCACCTAGCGAGCTGCTAGTTTGTAAGAAGCAGAAGAAGGGATTTTTAGAAGCATATGGCTCAGATTATCATACTTTTTACCAAGAAGATTGGGTGTTTCATATAGATTATGCTACAGAATCTTTACACAAGCATTTTGACGTTAATTCCTTAAAAGGCTTCGGTGTAGAACACTTGTCTGAAGGTGTAGTTGCGGCTGGTGCAGCGCTTCATTATTTAGGAGAAACCCAACATCATAAACTACAGCACATCACAAGAATACGCCGTATTGCGGCAGATGATTACGTGTGGATGGATCGCTTTACTATAAGAAATCTCGAGTTATATAACTCGGCTTCTGGTGTTAAGGCTATTACTTTGATAGATATAATAGATAAGACGACCTCTGCAATGGGAGGTCGTTTACTCAAACGATGGCTAGCATTACCTCTCAAACGTCTTGATGAGATTGAAAGGCGTCATGATGTGGTGTCTTTTCTCTCAGATAATGGAGAGATATTTGATAAAATGCAGTCTAATATTAAGAAAATAGGAGATTTAGAACGTCTCATAAGTAAAGTTGCTACAGGTAAAATAAGTCCGCGAGAGGTTGTTCAGCTTAAGAATTCGCTAGAAGCAATTGTACCTATAAAAGGGCTCGCAATTAATACCGATAATGAATCATTAAAAATTATAGGAGAACAGCTTCAAGATTGCAATGTCTTACGAGGAAAGATAAAAGAAACACTCAAAGAGGAAGCTCCAGTTTCAGTTCAAAAAGGAGGAGCAATTGCCCCAGGTTTTCATCAAGAGCTTGATGACCTTAGGGCATTATCTCAAGGTGGGAAGGACTACCTAGAACAAATGTTAGAGCGGGAGACTAAGCGTACAGGAATAACGTCTTTAAAAATTGCATCTAATAATGTATTTGGATACTATATAGAAGTACGCAATACTCATCGTGACAAGGTTCCAGAAGAGTGGATCAGGAAACAAACACTCGTAAATGCAGAACGCTATATTACAGAAGAGCTCAAGGAATATGAAGGAAAGATCTTGGGCGCCGAAGAACGTATACAAGCCATCGAGCAACAACTATTTTCTGAGCTCGTAGCGTGGATGACGAGTTTTATATCTCAAGTACAGTCTAACGCAACACAGATCGCACAGCTTGATTGTTTACTCGGTTTTACACAACTCGCTAGAGAAAATAATTATGTGAGGCCTACATTGGATCAAGCACAAATAATTGATATTAAACAAGGACGGCACCCGGTTATTGAGAAGCAGCTTCCTTTAGGCGAGGCTTACGTGACAAATGATGTGTATCTGGATAGCTCAGAACAGCAAATGGTGATGATTACAGGTCCTAATATGTCTGGTAAAAGTGCCATATTGCGTCAGACAGCTTTAATTGTTTTATTAGCACAGATGGGAAGTTTTGTGCCAGCAGAGGCTGCACACATTGGTGTTGTAGATAAAATATTCACACGAGTAGGAGCCAGTGATAATATTTCTATGGGTGAAAGTACCTTTATGGTAGAGATGAATGAAACCGCTAGTATTCTAAATAACCTAAGTGACCGAAGCTTAGTATTACTGGACGAGATAGGTCGTGGAACAAGCACGTATGATGGGATATCTATTGCCTGGGCTATCAGTGAGTTTTTACATGAACATCCTGGACGTCCCAAAACATTATTTGCAACCCATTATCACGAGCTTAATGAAATGTCAGAAACTTTTGAGCGTATTAAAAATTTTAATGTCTCTGTAAAAGAACTTAAGGATAACGTGCTCTTTCTACGCAAGCTAGTTCCTGGCGGTAGCGCCCATAGTTTTGGGATTCACGTTGCAAAAATGGCAGGAATGCCACAACAAGTACTTCGTCGTGCTACTAAGATGATGGAAAAACTAGAGAAATCTCACGGCAGTGAAGAACTCACTGGCACACTTAAAAAAGTGGGAGAAGAAGAAATGCAACTCAGTTTTTTTAACTTAGATGATCCCTTATTAGAAGAGATAAAGGAAGAAATTCTACACATAGATATTGATACCCTTACACCAGTAGAAGCTCTTATGAAACTCAATGAAATCAAAAGGATGTTAGTAAGTAAAAAAGGTAGTTTAAGAGCTTAATTACCATAGAGAGCCATCACTTTACATTAAATGGACCTTTTTAATTTCCCACATTAGAAAGCTTACGTTAGAACGATCTGCATTTCTATAGTAGCATATAAATAGGTGGGCCACTCATCTATTTGAAGTTATGGTATAGCGTTTACAATTCCTTATTCAAGGTTATAGCCCTCATAACCATTATACTTTATCAGCATTTTAATAAAGTAGCATAAGAACATTAGTAAATAATGAGGTTTTAGATTGTAAGCATACGCTTAAAATCTAAAACCTGCACTTACCAAAATTCTACTGTCTTCCTTACTCACGTAATACCCAAGATTTGCAGTAATAGCTTTAAAGCCATTAATAAATACAGAACCCCCATAACTATTATGCCACTGTTCTGAATTGTCATTATCCTCCCATACACGTCCATAATCAAAGCCAGCAGTGACACCTAAGCGTAACGGCACAAAAGATGTTCTAAACTGTGCTAAGCCTACTCTAAGGTCTGTAGAATGGTAGAATGAAGACTTACCTTGAAAACGATTGTTACGGAAACCTCTTAAACTAGTATTGCCACCTACGCTAGCTGCATGATAAAATTCATAATCATCACTCAGATTAAATTGTGCACTAGCCATTGTAGCTAGAGTTGCTGCACCACTCTCGTGTATAGGATATATAAAAGACACCATTGGTTTTACATACCCAAATTTATTATTAAATTTATCATCAATAGTAGTTTTATACCCTGCCACCAGTTTAAGTTCCATACCTCTCCTAGGTAGGGCCATCATAGTGCGTTTGTTATTGTAATGTAGTCCCACTTCTCCTCCAGCATAAATCTGCTCTTCAAAGACATCATTAGTAGGCTCAAAAAAGTCATTTACAAATCCATTCTCAGTATTATCTACCTCGTGTGACTCCAAGCGTCCTTCTACATATATTAAAAAGTCATCATTTTTCTTGTAATGTAATGATGGAGCTACGTGCCATTGCTTTATACGAGTTCTATTAAAATCTATATCTGTGTCATCTTCATCATATTCAGTATCATTACCAAGCCCAAAGAAATTTGTTGCATAGTTGTCTGTAGTGAACCTAGTGTCTACATTAAGATTCCAGTTATAAAAAAAGTGAGCAAACTCCCCTAGGTACTTAACTTCAAATCCAGATGTAGCAGAATAGTAGTTTACTGCGAGAGTATGTTGTGTTGTAAAAGGATTACGTAATAGACTGTACGTTGTATAAGTGTCTGCGAGACCTACACTTAATCCTCGATCAGGATCTGAGGCAATGCTCGGAAAAATAACATTCGTAGAATACTTACGTTTACGAGGGTCATAATTATTGATCTCATAAGAGTCCGTGAGATTTTTAGAGCCCACATTTTTAAATGTATTTTCCTTTGATTTATAGTCAAACACTTTTGTTTTACGCGCATTTTTTAAATCGTAAATATCATTTTCTTCTCCACCAAATATCTTGAGTTTGATCAGGTCATTACCGTCTCCAGTTACAGTAAACGTATCATCACCATCTAATCCATAGAGCCAGATTTCTTTTGTCTCTTTTGCATCATACGTATTTTTGAATATAGTGAGTTCATCATCTTTTATTTCTATAGATGTTTTCCCATCGCGTTCTCGTGATATGTCAATTAGATTATCTTTATTAGTAGCTACAATAACTTCGTGTTTTTTAAAATAATCATAATAATTCTGAGCAACGGCAACCAGGTTTTCCCTGCGTTGTTTCATAAGACTTTTTATATTTTCTATACTTTGGTCTTTGGTCCCTTCTGGCAGGTTTGCAAATGCATTGTCTATCGCTGCATCTGTCATAGTATTCTGTAGGAACTCTGCTTGTGACTTCCAGACATCCCAACCCGCTTCATTGATAAAGCTCTTATCTAAATAGAATGCTGCATAATTGAGCCATTTTGTACTCTTTACATTTTTAGAGTACGTTTGCATAGGGCGCAAGGCAGGTACAGCAATCTTAGCAAGTGATATTAATGCACCATCATATTTAGGGAACGCTTGATCTCGATCACGCGGTATAGGTTTGTAAAGCTCCGTGCCATCTTCTTGGGTAAAAAGAGCCCATCTCCATTGATCTTCGTGACGATCCCAATCACCTATAAGCATATCAAAAAGACGCGCTTTTATATAGGCCTCTTCATCTATCTGTGCTTCCTTATCATCTAGAAGTACTTGAAGCATATCTGTAGTACTTATGATATCTTCAGAATTTCCAAAAGTTTCGAACTCCTTATTCTCATCACCTACGTGCTCTTCTAACATATAAAGTTTGTCACCATAAGAATCATTAAAGCGCCCCAAGCGCTCTTGTTTCGGTACATAATAAATTTCTGGGTTTGCATGATAAATAGCGGCCTGTTGCATAAGGTCTGCAACTGCAAATGGGGCATAGGGATGTGCTGTAGTATAGTAATCCTGTACAACATCTTCTGCAACAGTATTACGAACATAGTCTTTAATGTAATGATCATCTACAGAAGATTGTAAAAAGCGCACGGCGCTTTTTCTAAGCTCACGCAAGCTATACTCATGTTCTTCATCGTCTATGAGACGTAGCGTTCTTGATTGATTACCTCCTCCAGCAGTCTTTGCTTTTACATTATTAGGCAAATCTTCTAAAAATAGTACGGGTGCATCTATATCACGACTGTAAATTGTACGGTAGTGATCACCCCATAACCACTTGTAAAATCCTGATTTTTTAGTTTCTTCTTTTGTATAAATAGAGGAGGTGAACGTATCGCTAAAGTCTGTTTTTGATTTGAATTTAAAATCCCCAGTTGATCTTTTTTTACTCTTTATTTCTTTTGTAAAAGCTAGAGTAGGCGAGTTTCCATTCATTTCAAATAATTGAACCTCTGAGCTTCCGTCTTTAAAAACATTTAATTTTGCGTAGCCTGGTTTATCACTTCCATAATCACCATTTTTTGTCTTTGCTCTAGTTTTTTCGGTTTTTCCAGTGGCACCACTTATAACTCTGTCTCTTATACACATCTCCGAGCCCACGAGACGGACTCCTATCTCG
>CAJXSW010000009.1 GCA_913060645.1 uncultured Dokdonia sp.
TTCGTCGGCAGCGTCAGATGTGTATAAGAGACAGCCATCTGCACAACGGTTCTTAAGCTTACGCTCACCAAATCCGTTTGCTACAAGAAGACTGTTGTTAACTCCTTTAGAAATAAGGTAGTTTGCTACTGATTGCGCGCGACGCTCAGAAAGATCTTGATTAGAAGAAGCAGCTCCTCTAGAATCAGTATGTGAAGCAATCTCTAATTTTACACCTGGGTTTTGAGCTAATAATGGCATAAGACGTGTGTCAATGATGCTCTTTGCAGCAGGAGTTAATGTTGCAGAGTTAGTATTCCAGTTGATAGGGAGTGCTTGGTACTCAACAAGAGCACACTCAACTTCTCTCCATGTAGTAAGTCCACCTTTCTGCTTAAGAACTTCTTTAGATACAGTATCAAAAGTAGCAGCAACAACTTCTTCAGTTGTAGTTGCATCTTTTACCATTACAGTCTTAGTTATAGTCGCAAACTCAGCTGGGATTTCTTCCTCAACTACACTCGCTGGTTGATCAATTACTCTTACAGTATAAGTTCCGTTTGCAGAACCTCCTGGTGTAGATTGAACAGTAGCATCAGATGCTAATGTACGCTTGGATACCGTAGTATATTCTGCTGGGTATCCTTTGTAACACCAGTAACGACAATCGTCAGGGTTAGAAGAAGCACAATCAGGAGCTGGAGCACCTAATTCCCACTGCGCATATGCAGATTTTACTTCAATCGTTTCAGTATCATTAGAAAAAGATGCAGGAACTATTCTTAAAGAAGAACCTGAAGTACTTTTTACATAAGTTACTGTTTCAGTTTTGTAAGTAGCTGGAATTACGCGTAGACGCTTAGAAGCTTCTTTTACCATAACACGCTCAGTTACTGTATCGTATTGAGCAGGTACTACCTTAAGAACCTTGTAAGCAGGAGTCTTTTGAATTTGTACACTTTGAGTCTCATATATATCAGGAGTAGTACAACGTACATAACATTTTCCTGGCTCAGGGTTGCTCGGTAAATCTTGTGCTTGCACATTTGCAAATGCAAAACCTACAAAGGCACATAAAAATAAAATTTTCTTCATAATGTTGATAGTTTAAGTTAATATGGTGAATTTCAATTTCAAAGTACGAAAATAGAAGGTTTCATTAACAAAAGCGTTAACTTTTTTTTAAGAATTTATTTTTCTGATGAAAAGTAAACTACTGCCGATGAAAGACATAAAAAATTACATCCTTGTTAATTGTACGAAAATTGATGCACATTTTTGAAAATACTAGGCATTATCAAATCTCTTCAAAACGTCTAAAACAAGCTTGTGAGATGAATTATTGTAATCATAATGAGTAACAATTCTCAACTTACCCTGCCCCATATTACTTATAATGACATCATTATCAAAAAGATAACTAACGAAAGCAGCTTCATCAGTGGTTTCTTTTAAATTAAATATTAAAATATTGGTCTCTGTTTTCTCTACAGATTTCACATAGGATAGCGATTCAAGTAGCGTTGCAATATCTTTTGCCTTAGCGTGATCATCACTCATTCTTTCGACATGGTGATCTAGCCCATATAATCCAGCAGCTGCCATAAAGCCCACTTGTCTCATACCTCCTCCTAGCACCTTACGTACGCGCATAGCCTTATTCATAAACTGTTGTTTACCTACTAAAACAGACCCCATAGGAGCACCAAGCCCTTTTGATAGACATACAGAAATGGTATCAAACAGTTCACCATAAGAGCTAGCTGTTTGACCAGTAGCAACAAGCGCATTCCATAGACGTGCTCCATCTAGATGCAAGCCTAACCCATTGGTATCACAAACCTCTTTTATTTTCACAATCTCCTCTAGATCATAACAAGCACCACCCCCTTTATTAGTCGTGTTTTCTAAACAGACCAATGTTGTGAGCGGACTATGATAAAAATCTGGTGGATTTATAGACTCCTCGACTTGTGCTGCAGTTATTAACCCACGATTACCATCTATAAGCTTACACGACACTCCACTATTAAAAGATACTCCTCCACCTTCATAATTGTAAACATGTGCATACTTATCTGCAATGAGTTGTTCACCAGGTTGTGTATGAATTTTTATGGCAGCTTGATTAGTCATACTTCCCGTAGGAAAATAAAGTGCACTATCCATCCCAAACATCTCTGCAACGCGCTGTTCAAGTTCATTTACCGTAGGATCTTCTTTATAAACATCGTCACCCACTTCTGCACGCATCATATAATCAAGCATTTCAGGCGTAGGCTTTGTAATTGTATCAGAACGTAAATCTATTTTCATCAAAAAATATAGGTATTAATTATAGAGACCATTGGTTAATCTCCATTATGATTGTTTTATAAATGTATACGCTTTCGCGAAAATGTTACTCAAAACACCCTATCGGCGATCCATCAGGAATCTTAGGCGAAGGAAGAACTTTGAACTTCTCTGGTGATTTTAAAAAGTCTTTAATCTCATCGACCATAAATGCTGCATTAGCATCAGGAGATTTTGAACCTAGTTTTGACATCACCTCTTTTAACTGTGCTTTTGCAAAAGCCTTAGTCTGTGGTATTGACTTTGTATGATTTACAAGATTCATTAAGTGCTTAAGTACGTTGTAATTTATAGTTTGCTGCACCTCCTTGCGGTAACTATCTGATTCTTTTGAAAAAAGTGTAGTCTCAACTAAGGAATCTAGCATACCATCTAACCCCATTTGCTTACTATCTAAAGCCTTCTGTTGTACTAGCCTGTTTGCTCGTTCTGGATGTAATAGCAAGCTTAAGGTCATATCACTAGCTGTTGCTGCTGCACCTAGTGCATCAAATGCTACTCCATCATTACTTTTAAAGCTTTCTCTAGAGCGAGAATATCCCTGCGCTCTAGGTGGAAATAAAGCCAATTTATCTTTGGGAATTGCTAGTTCGCTAGCGGTAAGTGTCTTTAAAACACTTTTTAAAGCTCTCTGCTGCTCATTGGGCGTAAGTGTTTCTGTTACTTTGAGATTATTATCTCCTTTAACAGCATAGTTATAATCAAGACCTCCTATCATCTTTACTGCTCCTTCGGTTTGATATCTGTGATAGAAATATAAAGGGACAAAAACATCTTCAAGCATTGAGTATGGCTCGTTTGTGCGGATGTTGTCTATAGAAAAGTTTGAAATCGCACCTTTTCTAAGTACAAGCATTTTTTCTAACTCCTCTGCGGCATCTGTTCCATTATCCCATAGGTGTGCTTTATAATGTGCTCCTCCTTGGGCTCTTGCATCGCTATCTGTAATGTATCGCAATCCTGCCTTTTCTGCGGTAGTAAGTATATTATCAAGAAAAACCTCTTCTGATGTTCCCTGAGGTGCCACTCCGTAACTATATTTAACCGTTACTTTATCCCAAGCTCCTATTCCTGTGGCGTAGGCATTAGAAAAATCTACTTCGTCACCAGACCATGTAAGCGTAGGGTGAGGATAATCCATCACACTTGCTCTATTTTCTGTACTAGCGGCAAAGTTATGTGCAAAACCAATCGTGTGACCTACTTCGTGAGCGCTTAGTTGGCGTATTCTAGCTAGCGCCATTTCTAGCATTGGTTTATAATTATCATCTCTTTCGGCAAAAGGCTTATTCATAAGCGCTTGAGCAATAAGGAAATCTTGACGAATGCGCAGACTCCCCAAACTTACATGACCTTTGATAATCTCACCTGTACGTGGATCTGTAACACTTGCTCCATAACTCCATCCTCTTGTACTGCGGTGTACCCATTGTATAACGTTATATCGCACGTCCATAGGATCTGCATTTTCTGGTAACATTTTTACTTGAAAAGCATCTTTAAAACCAGCAGCTTCATAGGCTTGATTCCACCAGCTAGCACCTTCTAACAATGCAGAACGAACAGGTTCTGGAGTACCTGGGTCTAGATAATATATGATAGGTTCTACCGCCTCACTTACTGCTGCCGCAGGATCTTTCTTTTCTAAACGATGACGATTTGCATAACGCTTTACAATTGGCTCTTGTATAGGTGTTGCATAATCTAAGTATATGGTAGAAATATTTCCAGCTCTTGGGTCAAAACGTCTAGGTGTATAATTATCATCTGGTAATTTTACAAATGAATAATGTTGCACCACTGTGAGTGCACTCGCATCTGGAGCTACACTTCTTATGTTTCTGCCAGTAGGAGTTCCCTTAAACGTGAGTAGCGCTTCAAACTCTGTGTTTTCTGGAAATGCTTTTGTGCGTTCCATATACATCGCGCTTCTAGTTTTATCAAGTTTATAGGTTCCTTCCTTGCTTCGCTTTAATCTAGCAGCCACTCCATGAGTGTCTTCTAGTAAAAATGGTGTAAAATCTATGAGATACTTCGCTCCTTTTGTTTCCTTAATAGGGAACCCAAACAGCACCGACTTTGCAAATGCTTCCTCTATAGATTTACGCTCTAAGGCGTTATCCGTATTTGCTCGGTATTTCAAGTTAGGTTGAACTAATAATAATTTGTTACCTGCTTTTTGAAACTTTACAACCGCAGTTCCTCCTAGTTGACCTCTATCAATCCCGATATCATTACTTCCTAAACCTGTACGAAGGGAGTGAACGTATAAAAACTCTTCATCCAGCTTGTCAACTTCGACATATACCTTATCCTCGCTCTCATCATAGTGAAGAGTGAAGAAACCTTTTTCTGTAACGAGGTCCTTTTTTGTTTCTAAAAATTGTGCGAATGCAGAGCTTGCGACAAGCAGGCTAACGGTAAGAATTAGATATTTTTTCATGGATTGTTATTAAGGTTGTCTAAGATACATGTTTAGCTCAAAAAAGTAAATCCAAATATCAAAATAGCTGATATCATCTGGCTAAATATATTAGAGACACACAACACCCTACAAGCTAGCCCCGATTGTCGTGTAAATCCCACAGCTGCCTGGCACAGCCGGCGCGAGGAATTGCAACAGAAAGCGGGAAACCCAGATGCATAATACACAATACCCATATGCTACAAACAAAAAAAAGAGCACCCAAAGGGATGCTCTTTATATATGGAAAGCCTATCGCCAAATAGGACTCATGCGTTCAACATTTTTTGATCATTACTGATTTTCAAAAACTTCCATAATACTGCCAAATTGAGATACATCTATATCGCTCTTATTAAGCGACTCTGCCATACGCATCATATCTCCTATATTCATGTCATTACCCAATAGACGAGCTAGAACGAAACCTTTATTATCATCTGCACCAAAGAAAATTACTTCATCGATAGCCTCTTCTTCTCCTTTAAAATATAGGCGCATTTGCCCCATATCTCCAGAAGCTTTCATAAGCTCTTCATAATCATCTGAGGTAAGGATATCTTTTACTTTATCACGCTCTATCTGCATTGCTGCAGTGTCTCCAGATTTTGTTTGATATGCCATAAGATTGATCTTACGCACGGTCTTAAAAACCTTTTGCTGCTCTTCTGTAAATGCTTCTACATTCTTACCAAGTAGGCTTGTAGGTACATCTACAAGAATGAAATCTCCATTCTCTTGATTATCTACATAATATTCTTGTAAAGACTGCTTATTACTACAACTGGCCAGTGTAACAACAGCTAGCACTGCAGTGATGGTTACTTTTATAAATGTGTTCATCTTACGATTTTTTTGCGTTACCTACTTCTTTAAGGGCATCACTACCTTTAAAGTCTAAATCTTGTGCAAGTTTTGAGATTTGCTTGAGATCAATGTTTCCTGTTACTTGAAAGAATACAGCACGTTTCTCACCATCCATATCCCCATTTAAGAACATTACAAATTCTTTTACATAATCTTCACTACTACCTTCCTTGTAATAAAATTTTACATTCTTACCATCGTCCTTTACTCTCATGAGCTCTTGAAGATTGCTACTTGTAATGTAGCTCTTCATCGTACCGCTCATCTGGTCCATTACTCCCGTATTTGCACTTGTGTACATCTTTACATTCTCAAGATTGTCTACAAGGTTGATATACTTTTGCATTTCTGGGTCAGATGAGTTAAGGTCTACTTTACTAAGCAGCTTAAACATCTTTTGATTCATTACTATAGAAGTAACTCCTTTTACATCCTCGTATTTATCAAAAGGACTTTGTGCGTAACCTACTAAAGTTACGAGGGCAAATGCCACTAACATTATTGACTTTTTCATAATATTTTTAATTTGAATTTTTATTTAAATAAAGTGCTCGATGCCTTATCAAATTCTTGCACCACCTCCAGCTGCGTAGTACTTTGATTAATCATTTGGGACATCATCCCAAGTGCTTGTTTTGTTTTTAAGATGGCTAGTTCTTCATTCTCATAATTAGTAGAAATACTAGCATCTACTTGAGTACTTTGCGTCCATAATACTAGTCCCACAATAACTGCAGCTGCAGCACTGGCTGCAAATCTATAAATAGATGTTGATCGTTGTTTTTGAGGTAGTACTATTGGTGCATCATATGTTTCCTTTGAGGCAACATTAAATGCCGTAAACATGCTAGCATATTCTTCTAAGTGCGGCGCCACATGATCACTTGTAAAATAAGCTCTCAACTCTTGCTCTTCCTTAAGCGTAGTTGCCCCTTCAAAGTAACCATCTAGTAGCTTCTCTATATTATGAGATTCCATAGTTTCGTTTTTTAATCAATTCTTCTCTTAGTTTTTTGCGAGCTCTTGACAATGCAACTCTTACAGCAGTTTCATTCATCTCAAGTATCACAGCAATCTCTGCGTTATCCATTTGCTCAACATCTCTCATTTGTACAATAAGTCGTTGCTGCTCTGGTAAATCTTCCATGAGTTTAAAAACCCAAGCTACCTCATCTGCAACTTCTATATGCTTACTTGTATTTCCTGAGTGATCTTCGTAATTGTTATGAACGATTTTAAGATTATTGCTTCCTTTTGCTTTAAGCTTATCATAGCAATAATTTTTTGTCATCGTCATCGCAAATGCTTCAACACTTCGATATTTTTTTATGTCGGACCTCTTTGTCCATAAACGCAGTAGTACTTCCTGCGTAGCATCTTGAGCCTCATCGTCAGATACGAGCAACCGCTTTGCAACACGGTACACTTTATCCTTAAAAGGAGTTACAAGATTTATGAACTTATGTTGGTCCATCGATTAATTGGTTAGTTATAAGGAAGACGAAGCAGTATTACTTTTGTTACAATGGGGATAAGAATTTTTATTTCGCTTTCGCGAAAACGTGATACAATCACAAACAACTCTCGAATAAAAACAGAAATCCCGTCTCAATAAAGACGGGATTTCCTAGTAATTATGAAGTAGTAATACTAAAGCGTATTATTTCTTTCCTTTTTGTTGTTGCTCTGCCTGCTCCATCATCTGTTGCATTTTCTTAGCAAATTTACCTTGCTTTTTAGGCTTAGCCTTTTTTACTTCAATTTTTGCTTTAATCTTTTCCTCATCAATGATGAAGTTTTTGATTACCAAAATAATTCCAATCGTAAGAAGGTTTGATATGAAGTAATATAAACTCAATCCACTTGCATACTGGTTAAAGAAAACAAGCATAAGTAGTGGAGAGAAATACATCATGTACTTCATCATTTTACTCATATCTGGCATTCCTTCTTGCGTAGGTTGTTGCATTTGCTGGTTACCTGTAGTTAACCTCATTGAGAAGAAAATAGTAACTGCTGCAAGTATTGGGAATAAACTCACGTGATCTCCATAAAAAGGAATCTCAAACGGAAGCTTTGCAATCTCATCATAGCTAGATAAATCATCTGCCCATAAGAAGCTCTTTCCTCTTAAATCAAACGCAGATGGGAAGAATGTAAATAGCGCATAAAACACAGGAATCTGTAATAACGCTGGCAAACAACCTGCGGCAGGACTTGCTCCTGCTTTACTATAAAGCGCCATTGTTTCCTGCTGCTTCTTCATTGCATTGTCCTTATGCTTCTCTGAAATTGCTGCAATCTCTGGTTTTAAGATTTTCATCTTAGCCTGAGAAGTATATTGCTTGTACTGAACTGGCGACAGTAATAACTTTATTGAAATAGTCATTACGATAATTGCAATTCCTGCTGGTAAGAATCCAGATAAAAATGCAAAAAACGGAATTACTAAGTATTTGTTTAAGAACCCAAAGATTCCCCATCCTAATGGCATTGCCTCATCAAGACCTTGATCATAAGATTTTAGGATTGTATAATCTGTAGGACCGTAGTACATCTGCATGGCGTAATCTAGCTCACCATTTTTTGCTTCTAGCAATACATCAGACTTGTATTCTTTTGTGAAAATAGTTGCCTCATCTCTATCGTCTGCCTCCTTATATAAATCGGTAGATGATAATCTTGCTTCTTTAAATGGAGTCTTAGAGATAAGCATTGAGCTAAAGAAGTGCTGGCGGTAATTCATCCACACAAGATCTTCTTCTATCTCATCGTCATCTCCTGCTGGAGATAACTTATCTGTCTTATCTTCTTCATACTTGTAAGTAAGACGTGTGTATCTGTTTTCGTAAGACTGGCTACGTGCGTGGCGCATTCCTTTAAAATCCCATTGCATGCGCACAGGATTAGATGTGTTTAAACGAGAAGAAAGCCCTTGAGACTTCATCCCAAAATCCATCATATAATCTCCTTCTTTAAGCTCATAACGATACTCTAAGTATTCACTTGGAGAAACTTTAAGCTTCATAGAGAGGACGTCATTCCCTCCATTTTTTGATAACGTAGGCTCAAAAAACAAATCCTTTGTATTAAGATTACGATTATCTGCAGTACTAAAACTTACATTAAATTGGCTATTTCCATCCTTAATAAGGTATACAGGAATTGAATCAAAAGTACTGTGTTTAAGCAGTTTTACTTCTGTAATATAACCTCCTTTATTACTTACTTTAAGCTCCAATACATCATTTGCAATGGTAGTGGTTGCTCCTTCCTTTGCTGATGGTAGCGAACCAGAGTAAGCAAATGTTCCTAATCTATTTTGTAATGCTACATTACTTAAAGAGTCTGTCGCAATTGCAGGCGTAGCATCCATTACTGGTAGTGAAGCAACATCATCTTCAGTTTCTTGAAGTTGTTCTGTTTGTGCCGCTTTTTGTGCTTCTATTTCTTCAGGAGTAGGCTTATTAAAATAGATAATCCATACTAGAATCCCTCCCATAAGGAGCATTCCGATAAGAGAATTTGTGTCGAAGTTCTTTTTCATCAATTGTATTTAGGTAGTGTTTTCATTACGCTTTCGCGAAAGCGTGATTTTCTCAAAGCAATTCTGCCTCCATTATTATAATTTATGACATAGTGGCACGCGTACTATCTTGAGCATAACTGACAGCTGCTCTTACAAATGCCACAAATAATGGATGTGGATTTGAAACCGTACTCTTATATTCTGGGTGATATTGCACTCCCACAAACCATGGGTGGTCTTCTATTTCTATAATTTCTACAAGTCCAGTGTCTGGATTTGTTCCAGTGATTTTCATTCCAGCTTTTTCTAGCTGCTCGCGGTATGCATCGTTAAATTCATATCTATGACGGTGACGCTCCATAATTACTTCCTCACCATAAACATCACTCACAATAGTGTTAGGCTCCAGTTTACAAGCCCAAGCTCCCAAACGCATGGTACCTCCCATCTCTGTGATGTTTTTTTGCTCGTCCATCAAACCAATTACTGGATGCGGAGTATTTGCATCCATCTCTGTAGAGTTTGCTTTTTCAAGACCACAAACGTTCCTACCATATTCTATCACTGCCATTTGCATACCAAGACAGATTCCTAAAAATGGAATTTTATGCTCTCTAGCATACTGTACCGCTTTGATTTTACCCTCAATACCACGTTCTCCAAAACCTGGCGCCACAAGAACACCATCTAGTTTTGCTATTTTATTTTTGATGACGTCTGGAGTAATATGCTCACTATGTATGCTTTCTATCTTTACTTTTACCTCATTTTCTGCACCTGCATGAATGAACGATTCAAGTATAGATTTATAGGAATCTTGTAACTCTACATACTTCCCTATCAATCCAATAGTAACTGTAGATTTTGGGTTCTTATGTTTTGCAATAAACTCATTCCATCCAGTAAGCTCTGGTTGTGTGGTATCTGAAAGATCTAATTTCTTAAGGGAAATTACATCAAGCCCTTCCTCTAGCATAAGATTAGGAACATCATAAATCGTGCTTGCATCTCTAGACTCTATCACTGCT
This sequence comes from uncultured Dokdonia sp., assembly GCA_913060645.1. GTDB lineage: Bacteria > Bacteroidota > Bacteroidia > Flavobacteriales > Flavobacteriaceae > Dokdonia. The sequence continues at coordinate 10,223 of CAJXSW010000009.1, forward strand.
TCTTGCTCTACATTACAAAAACGAGCAAGTTTTGACTTAAGCTCATACCCTAATTCGTGCTCCGTACGACATACTAAGATGTCTGCCATGATACCACTTTCCATAAGTGTTTTTACACTATGTTGTGTAGGCTTAGTCTTAAGCTCTCCTGCTGCTGCTAGGAAAGGAATAAGCGTTAAGTGAATTACTAACGAATTCTGCTTTCCTAATTCCCACTTAAGTTGTCTGATGCTCTCTATATATGGAAGTGATTCGATATCACCTACGGTTCCACCTATTTCTGTTATAACGATATCATAATCTCCACTTTTACCTAAAATTTGGATACGCTCCTTGATTTCATTAGTAATGTGAGGGATTACTTGAACCGTTTTACCAAGGAATTCTCCACGACGTTCTTTATCGATAACGCTTTGGTAGATACGTCCTGTAGTGACATTATTTGCTTGTGATGTAGGAACGTTAAGAAAACGTTCATAGTGACCTAGGTCAAGATCTGTCTCAGCACCATCATCTGTTACATAACACTCACCGTGCTCATAAGGATTTAAAGTACCTGGATCAATATTTATATAAGGATCTAATTTTTGGATAGTAACTCTGTAGCCTCTGGCTTGAAGTAATTTAGCTAGCGATGCAGCGATGATACCTTTACCTAGAGAAGAAGAAACTCCGCCCGTTACGAAAATGTATTTTGTAGATGCCATTGAAGGTTTTTCTGTAGTTCGTTTACGGGGTGTAAAAGTACAAGATTTTAAGGAGACTTTAAGACACTTGACCCGTTTATTTAATCAAAACAAAAGGCAATCCTAAGCTGGATTGCCTTTTGTAATTTATGTTATGCTTTAATAAAAGCAGCCTATTTATCTAGAGTAATTAGGTGCTTCTTTTGTAATTGTCACATCGTGTGGGTGACTTTCATTGATACCACTAGCCGTGATTTTTACGAATTGTCCATTTTCCTTCAGTGCCTCTACACTTCCAGCTCCGCAATATCCCATTCCTGCTCTAAGACCACCTACAAACTGGTGGATACTCTCATTCAGTTCGCCTTTATATGGTACGCGACCTACAATTCCTTCTGGGACTAGTTTTTTAATATCATCCTCTACATCCTGAAAGTAACGATCTTTTGACCCTTGTTTCATTGCTTCTACAGAACCCATTCCACGGTAAGACTTAAACTTACGTCCTTCATAGATAATAGTCTCTCCTGGTGATTCTTTAGTTCCCGCAAGTAAAGATCCTAGCATCACACAATCTGCTCCTGCAGCAATTGCTTTAGGGATATCACCTGTATAACGTATTCCACCATCTGCAATTACTGGAACTCCTGTTCCTTTAATAGCTGCGGCACATTCAAGTACTGCACTAAATTGTGGGAAACCAACACCTGCTACTACACGCGTAGTACATATAGATCCCGGACCTATACCTACTTTTACCGCATCTGCTCCTGCTTCTACAAGATATTTTGCAGCAGCTCCAGTTGCAATGTTTCCTACTACACAATCTAGATCTGGGTAAGATGCTTTAACAGACTTTAAGACCTCTACCACACCTTTAGTATGACCGTGAGCAGTATCTATAACAATAGCATCTACTCCTGCTTTTACTAAAGCTCCTGCGCGCTCAACAGCATCTCCAGTAACACCTATCGCAGCTGCAACACGCAGTCTACCATAGATGTCTTTATTTGCGTTAGGCTTTAAAGTAAGTTTTGTGATATCTCTAAAAGTGATGAGACCTATAAGTGTATTGCTATCTGTAACTACAGGTAGTTTTTCAATTTTGTGATTTTGCAGAATTTCTTCTGCTTGTTGTAGTGATGTTCCTTCGGCAGCTGTAACGAGGTTTTCTGAAGTCATTACTTCGCTTACCGGACGATCATTGTTTTTCTCAAAACGTAAATCTCTATTGGTCACGATACCTATCAATTTCCCAGCATCATCAACAATAGGAATACCTCCTATGCTATGCTCTTTCATGGCTGCTTTTGCATCGCCTACATTTGATTCAAGAGGTAATGTAACTGGATCGATAATCATCCCACTTTCGGCACGCTTTACTTTGCGCACTTTAATGGCTTGCTCCTCGATCGTCATGTTTTTATGCAACACGCCTATTCCACCCTCTTGCGCTATAGCTATTGCCATACGACTTTCTGTCACTGTGTCCATTGCCGCAGAGACAATAGGTACGTTAAGTGTTATATTACGGGTAAATTTTGATTGTATACTAACCTCTCTTGGAAGTACTTCAGAAAATGCTGGTACTAATAGTACGTCATCGTACGTAAGTCCTTCTCCTAAGATTTTATTCTCGTGTGCAGTCATCGCAATTATTGTTTTAAGAAGTGAGAGTGGATTATTACGCTTTCGCGAAAGCGAATAAACTATAAATCCACGCTAACAATTAATTGCATGCAAAGATACATTTTATTCCTCAATATGTAAGGGAATCAATTGTAATCTAATAATTAACAGCCTCGATGCTTTAAACCGGACTAGCTTATTCTAATTTTCTATAATAATCCACTAGCAACAACATCTAGTATGTGCTAGCTATTCTTACTCAATCTAAATACAAACAAACTGATTAACAATTATTTACGATTATCCAACATTCTTTCTACTTAACTTTAGAGAAGAAATGAATTAAAAAAAAGAAACTATGGCTATCAAACTCGCACACAACTGTTCAAACTGTAACCAACTTAGAGATGGAAATTTTTGCAAAAAACACGAAGTACACGTAGGTGCTCAATACACCTGTGATAGCTTTGATATGAAAGCTGCTTTAAAAGACGATCGTAATTGTGTGACTTGCACTCGCTATCAAGAAAGTGATTGTGCAAATCCTACACAAGCAGCTCCTGGAATGCTATGCGCTTCTTGGGCTCCGCAAGGCGAAGCTTAAGACAAGGTTATTATAATTACAAAGCCACCTCATGAACTTATGAGATGGCTTTGTTATTGTGTAATATTGAGTAAAAAGTCTACTGCTACAACTTAATCTGTAGCGTTGTATAAAAAGTAACCGGCTCTGCTGGAATAATTCCTGGGCCAGGATATCCTGTAGCACGTCTCGTGAAGTAAGACTCATCTAGCGCATTATTTAATCCAGCCTCTAATTTGAAACGCTTCCAAGTATATGCCGCCGAAATATCTAGTACTCCGTATGAAGGGATTGTCCCCTCTATACCACGTTGATTATCATTTACGTCTTGTGGAGCATTTGATGCGTCTGTAAATTGTTCTGTAAGGTATGTGTATTGTACACTTCCTGTAAAATTTTTATATCCAAAATTCACTCCAGTTTTAAAGTTTACATCTGGAATAAACTCTACTTCATTACCCTCTACACCATTTCTATCAGAGTTTAAATATTCTGAACTTGTAAGCGCTAGGTTTGTAAAGAGCTTAAGTTTATAATCTGATTGTTCTTCAAAAAATGTGTTTTTTATATTCCAATCTGTAAAAAATTCTAAACCGTAAATAAATGCATCTCCTATGTTGCCACGACGTCTCTTTATACTATTATCTGTATCTTCAAAAAGCACTTCCCCTAAGCGGTCATCATATCGCACACCAAACAAACTAAAATCATAAGCAAACTTATTATCTATACGACCCCTAGCTCCTAAGTCAACGGTAAATCCCTCCTCATCAGTTATATTTTCATCAACTACAAATGATGGATTTGTAATTCTAATATCATTAAATGTAACAGAACGATAATTCTGGCTAAAATTCCCGTACAATTCAACTGCTGGAGATAGATCATATGTTACGCCTGCACCTAACAGTAAAAAATCACGGTCAAAAACTCTATTATCTGCTATATCCTCATTTACAAGTAAATTACCCGCTAGGTCAACCACCACATTATTAAAAAAACCTTCACTTTCTGTTCTGATTTGCTCATATCTAAAACCCGGAGTTACAGAAAGTCTGTTTGTCACATTGAAAATATTTTCCCCAAAAATTGCGAGATTTCTATTAGGAAAATCAAATTCAGCTTGACGCTCATAATTAGGAAACTGCACTGTAGCAAAACTAAAATCTGCATCTGCAGCCGTAGTTCCAGGTCCTTGCTGCTGACTGTTACTTGCATCATAATACTTACTTCCTATCAAGAAAACGGCATCCTTCTCTCCTATCTTATATCTCGTAAGCAAGCGTGCTTCTGCACCCCAGTTTGTAAAGTTATCTACAAGAAGTTCTCTAGGTTCTTCTAGATCATCTGGCTGTGATACTCTGTTTGTTCTAAAACCTACGGCACTACGTTGTGCGTCTAGACCAAACACGTTTAAACTAAAATCTATATTATTACTAAAGGCGTGATCAAGGCGTAAAGAATATACTTTCCAGTCTACATCAAACCAGTTACGACCACGGTTACTAAAGTTAGGGTCTTCTATAAATTGAGCATCTGTAAGACCTCCAGCCTGTTTGGCTAGATAATTAAACAAGGTTAATTCTCCCGTTATTTTAGTATTCTCACTAAGCTGGTATGCTGCGTGCGCAAAGTAATTACGGCTATTAAACTGAGAGTTAGGTCTCCAGCCATCTCCTTCTTTGTAATTGAAATAAGTGTAATAACTGAATTTCCCTACCGTACCACTTAAACTATTAAACGAGGTAAGCAACCCATAAGAACCTGCTGTCTGTCTTGATATCAATTCTATTTTTTTGTCTTTTACTGGCTCTCTAAATTTAAAATTTATCAATCCGCCAAACTGTGTTCCGTATTGCAATGATGCTGCTCCACGTACTACTTGAATTTCTTTAAGAGCCTCTGCCGGTGGCGTGTAGTAACTCTCTGGATATCCAAGAACGTCTGCACTTATATCATAGTTATTCTGTCTAATATTAAAATTGGCAGAACGGTTAGGGTCTAACCCTCTTCCTCCAATGTTGAGTTGCAATCCAGCATCTCCATTTTCATAAATGTTGAGTCCTACTACCTGACTATAAATCTGTCTAGGTGCATTTGCAGCTAGGTTTGCCGTAAGTTGGTCTACAAGTACTACTTCACTCTTTTTACCAGCATAAATTGCTGTTCCCTCTACTTTTTTAAGTGAGCGTAAAGCAAAAATCTTCTCACGACGGCTTGTAAGCACCACTTCAGAAAGTGATTCCCCTAGCTCCTGAAGGGTATAATTCTTAGTAACATTATTGGTAATTGAAACTTGATCTTCTACAAGCTCATAAGCAAAGCCAAAAACAACTACAGCGTAGTTTCCAGATGGCACATTATCAAATGTAAACGCACCAGAAGTATTTGTAGTAACCACCATATTTGCCTGGCGCACATACACCTCAACCTCTGGAATACCAGCACCAGTGGCGTCTGTTACTTTACCTGAAAATGTAAATTGTGCACTCATAGAAAGCGCACATAAAATCAATAACAACGTATTATAAACCTTTAATTTCATCTGTAAATGGTATAATCCAATTTTTATGAGCAAAAGAATCTTCTATTTGCGCGAGATCGGCTTTGGGATCAATATATGTGGTACTCAACCTTCCATTAAGAGCAACATAAGACTCTACGTAGACTTCTACCTCTTGATGCCCCTGCCCCTCAAAATGGTCGCGAAGATAGTGAGCATATTCTAAAATAAAGTCTGGCTGGAAACTCATTTGCTTTTCTTGCAGTGGCGTTAAGAAATCTGTGTTATCTACATAAAATCGCTTTCCGCTTACGCCGTCTACTATTTTGAATTGTGCATAGCCAGATTTCTCCATAAGCATCACTCTCCATGAGAATCTATAGCCCTCTTCTGTCCAGAATAACTCCCCAGGATACGCTAGGTAACGCCATGGCAATAGTAGTTGGACTGTAAAAAATATCGCTACAATAACTATAGAAGCCTTTGCTAGATTAAGGTTTCTAGACGCATAATGCTGCGCAGTTTCTAATAACTGTTGTGGATATTTTACCGCTTTCGCGAAAGCATAAATAATCTTTTTATGAAAACCTACATCAAAGAAAATCAACGCGCTCACTATCATCACGTACGGAAACATCCCGATAGGAAACAACACTCGTGTAAGCACATGGAAAATGATGACCATGATAAATGCAAAAGGCCTCGACTTACGCCAGAGCAAGAAAAAAGGAATCAACAAATCATATCCCGCTCCAAACCAACTAAAGGCATAATGCACCCATTCTTGACCCAACAAATCACCTATAAACGGAATATCAAATTTAGAAGGTAACCAGATTTTGAGCGGCATGGCCTTTACAAGCCAGTCACTATTAAGCTTTGCTAGTCCTGCATACACATACACTATCCCCAGCAGTAGTTTGATACTATCTATTGTCCAGCGAGGTACAAACTGGATGGGTGTAGCTGTACGCTTTCGCGAAAGCTGTAATGCATCAATCGAAAAATAAGAACCAGCAGGTATAAAAATCATCAAAAAGCTAAGCATGCTGATGAAGTAATAGTGATTGAGATACATGGTTTTATCCATGAGCTCTATATATGTGAAGCTCAAAAAGAATATGATAATTGCCAGACGGTATTTATAACCTATGATTATCATGATCGTACTTAACGCACATATCGCAAATAACAAGTAGGTATAATTCCCGAAAGGACGCACCCACTCAAAACCATAAAATGTAAAATGGAAGGATGGTGCAATATAGAATTTCTCAATCCACCCGTGACTCCAGAATCTGATGAGACTGGCTAGCATGAGCAATCCAAAAGACACACGAAAGACCGCTAGTGGTGCGGCCTCTCTTTGTGTATTTAAATATCTTTTGACTTGCTGTATCATCTAAGATCTAATCTCCGTCTGCATCTGCAAAATCAATACTAATGCTCATTGCGCTTACCATATCTACTTTAAGAAGTGGTATAAGGCGTTGTACTTCATTATAAGACTCTAAAAATGTCGAAGGAGGATTTTGAGAAAGTTCGCTTTCAAAACTTCCCAATGCACTTACCGAAGCACGTGCAACATCAAATTGCGAGTTTATGATCTCAATGAGATCTACGCCGTCTTTTATTGCATTAAGTTCATCAAGATAAGATGATAAGCTTTCGCCTTGAGCATTTGTATTATATGCTTTTCCATTAAAGAAGTCTTGAGTTGCATCTAGACCTACTAAAAATAATTCTTTAGAAAGGTTGCCTGCATACAGTGCTTCTAGATTGCCAACTTCTACATTACCAGAAAATACGCCTCCAGGAATTCCCATTTTACCAGCACGTAAGAACTTCTCGTAATAGAATATGTAATCATTTACAAAACGATCTGTAGACGCCGTCGCCGATGCTCCATCGTTTTCTATAAATGCAGCTCTGTAAGAACCTTGCCACTCGCTTAATACTGATGCTGTAAGTTGCTTCATATCTGCAACTACATCATTAAGATATTGCTTGTAAGCAGCTCCTTCTGTTCCATTATAAACTGCAAGAATCGCAGTCTCGTCTGCTCCTAAACCGTATAATAAGTAATCAATTGCTGGAAAACCTTTGGCAGAGCGGTTAGATGATAGTCCAAAATCATAAGAACCGTTATCAATATTACTCTCTATTGTGGTAACATTTGCTGGGTAAATATTTACGTTAAGACGTAGGTTAACCGTTTCGGCTGGGCCTATTTCAAACATAGAAACTCGTTGCCATGTGGTGTAAGCGTCTAACCATGCTGCACGCACTGCGGTAAGGTCACTAGCATCTGCAGTGAATGCTGCTGTTGCGCTTTCTAGCGTATTTACCTTTGCATTAAAGTCTATATAACCTGGCACAATAATATTATCTGCCCAGTTAGTAAGCATCGCGCTACGATCAAAGTTACCTGTGTTTACTGTTCCACTATCGTCTGTTGTAAGGGTTGTATCATCACTACCACATGCATAAAAGAACAAAGCAATTGCTATAATTCCAAAAATCTTTTTCATAGTTAATTCTTCTTTTTACCACCAAAAGGGAGCCAATGGGCTCCCTGTGAGTAGTTGTTATTTCTTATTAGCTTCCTGCTTGCTCTAATGTGAAGTCAAAACGATCTGTTATCGTAGTTGAAATTAAATCAAGGGTTGCTGGTGTAACTTCCCAAAGTCCGTTACCAGCTGTTAGTTGGCTTACGATTCCTTGTACTTCTTCTCTAGATAAGTATGGTGCATTTGTATCAGGGTTACGTGTAAATTGCAAACTATATACAAATCCAAAACCTTCTGATAGATCATGAAATGCAGTTCCAAAATTACCTGCCTCTATAGCATTTTTACCTTGTTGTAAGTAGTAAACTGCACGAATCCCAACTACCTCAGAGATTTTTGTTCTTAAGATTTCTGCTTGCTCATCTCTTAATTCGTAATCCTTTGCAACGATTGCTGCACGACCTAGTTTAAAAGCATCAAATACATCTTGAGCGATACCTGCAAAGTCTTCATCATCCTCTACACGACCTAAATATCTGTTTAAAAAGAAATCATCTGATCCTATAGTAGCATTTGCATTTGCTGCATCTGCACTGTTACCAAAAAGGTACCCGAAAGCCTCATCCCACTTGTGCTCCATGTCTGTATAAACTGCTCCTTCTACAAGTACATCTGTATCATTATCTGCTACGTTAGTACCAGCGTCTAGTACGTTTGTACCTAAGTAATTGTTAAGCATTTGATCTACCATAAGTGATCCTATAAGACTCTTTGCAACTACTTGGTTATATTCAAAACCATTTGCTGCAACGTAACGAGTGCTTTCTCCATCTGCTATTTGACCAGCAACACCTATGGAAGCTTGTGTATTTTGAGCTGGAAACACTTCGTTTATTTGTGTTGTGAAGTGTGACTCTATATATGCTTTGATTTCAGCAGAGGCTGCTGCATTTGTAGAAAAGTAATCTGTAGAAGCAGCTACTTTACTTTTTACACTCTTGTCAGACGCATTTAAATCTGCATCCTCAAAAGGGTTATTCTCATTTGCAAACATGTCTGTTAATGATGCTATAGAAGCATTATCAAAATCACTCATCTCGCTCACAATTTCTTGTGCCATTGCGATGCGTGTTGTTTGTCCTGAGAAGCTTACAGTGCTTTCCCCATTTCTTTCAAAAGAATAAGTTGCTGGTGCAACTACTTCAATTTCTTGTTCGATTACTGGGCTATCGTCATCTTCACAAGATGTAAAGGCGATTGTCGTAATTGCTAGTGCTATTGGTAAGAAGTTTTTCATTTTTATTTAGACTTAATATAAATAGTGAATTTGTTTACGACGGCAAAAATAATAGTCATTTCTCGTTCCAGCAAGCTTATTTAGAATAAATAAGAATAAGAATGTGTTAAAATTAATTTTTGCTAGTTTTACTGTACCACCATCTCGCTCTGTATCTGGGCTCGAGCTTCTTTTGCCCAGTTTTCTAAAAGCTCTTTTTCTTCGTCTGTTAAGTCTCCATGAAGGAACGTATATGATTTTAGAGGCATTTCTCCCTCTTCAACTTCTTCTATGAGCTCATCTAGTTTATGGTCTTTTTTCTTGAGGGAATAGCTATTCCAATCTTCTACATCAAAATGTCTTTTACCATCTTTAATGTGATCGTTTACCCAATAAGATAAAGGTGCAATATCTGCATACCAAGGATATGTGGTTACACCACTATGACAATCATAACAATTTTTGCTGAATATCGCTCTTACCTCTGCAGGCATATTAGTTTCTGTTTCAAATGCATCTATAGCGAGATAATTGCCTTCTTGCTTATCTGGTCTAATAAATTGAATAACTACGAGCGCTATAAGTGCAATAATCAAAAAATATCGAAGAATCTTCATACTATGGTTGTTTGTATTATGCGGCAAAAATAATACGTAGTTGAAAAAGAGACAACCTTATCTTTAATTATTCTAAATAAGTTTAAGAATAATAAAATTTACTTAACATACGCTTTCGCGAAAGCAAAAAAAACCCCTTATCCATATAGATAAGAGGTTTCATATTTATTAAGGAAAACTATTACCGTCTTCTTGAGTTTTTGTTTCTACTATCAGAACTTTTACTTCCTCCAGTACTTTTTCCTCGTGCTCCACCATTACGTGAGTTACGACGTCCTTGCTGGTGTCTTGCTTTATTTTCGGCAGCTTCTTTTTTGATTTGCGCGAGTGTATCTGTTGGCTGAAAACCTTCTAATACTTCGCTATGTAGCTTTTCTCCTAAGAGTTTTTCTATTCCTCTTACGTATTCTACCTCATCTACACCTACTAGTGATATTGCTTGACCACTTGCGCCTGCCCTACCAGTACGACCTATACGGTGTACATAATCTTCTGGCACATTAGGAAGCTCATAGTTAATTACATAAGGTAATAAAGGGATATCAAGACCACGAGCTGCGATATCTGTTGCTACAAGTACGCGTACTTTCCCACTCTTAAAACCAGCAAGTGCTTTCACTCTTGCGTTTTGAGTTTTATTACCGTGTATTGCTGCAGATGAGATTCCGTCTTTTTCAAGTTTTTCAGAAAGTCTATTTGCACCGTGCTTTGTTCTTGTAAATACAAGTACTTGATCCCAGTTTCCTTCTCTTATAAATTTGATAAGCATTTCTGTTTTACGAGACTTATCTACTCTATAAGATTTTTGATCTACTTTCTCTGCAGTAGTGTTTTCTGGTGTTGCTTCTACTAATACAGGATTAGTAAGAATGCTACTAGCAAACTTCTTAATGTCCGTATTAAAGGTTGCACTAAAAAGGAGGTTCTGCCTTTTCGCCGGAACCATTTTTAATACTTTCTTTATATCATGTATAAAGCCCATATCAAGCATACGGTCTGCTTCATCAAGTACTAGAAACTCTACATCAGAAAGGCTTAATAAGCCTTGGTTCTGTAAATCTAATAATCTACCAGGAGTGGCAACTAGAATATCTACTCCTTGACGTAAGGTGCGTACTTGTGGGTTTTGGTTCACTCCTCCAAAGATGACCATAGACTTGATATCTACGTACTTACTGTACTCTAATACATTCTCTTGTATTTGTGCAGCAAGTTCTCTTGTAGGCGTAAGCACAAGTGCTCTTATCTTACGGCGTCCTTGTCTTGGGTTATTTATGAGCCTATGGATCATAGGCAATGTGAATCCTGCAGTTTTTCCTGTTCCGGTTTGTGCACTTGCAAGAACATCTTTGCCTTGAAGTACTACTGGAATTGCTTTTTGTTGAATAGGTGATGGCGTTGTATAGCCTTTTTCGCTCACAGCTTTGAGCAGGGCATCAGAGAGCCCTAAAGATTTAAATGACATATAAAGGTTTTGTGAAATGACCTAAATGTAGTCACTTCCTTAAAGGCGCGAAGGTAGGGCTTATTTAATTACTTACTCCGCTATTAGCAAAGTGTTGTGACTTAATGGATTTTCAAGTGATTACTTACTGCTTTTACTACTGTTTCCAGAATTTTAATTTCTTTTTAAGTTGTTTCTTTTTATAAAAAGCTTTTTGAAATTTTTTTACTCCTGCTAGCATAGTATCAAATACTTTTTTCTCATTATCACCACTCTCTGCAGCATAAGCACTAGCCATCACTGCAATATCCTCAGGACGTGGAGATAATCGCGCAAAGTTATTCATGCGAGTTTCAAAATCCATAGGGCCAAATTTCATCCTATTAAGATCTACTAGGTAAAAATCATAGCCTTTGTCAGTAATTACAATTAAGGTATTACCTAAGGAGTGATCAAGGAAATGTATTCCCTTTTCATGTAAATTATATGTAAACCTTGCAAAAGCACTTAGTATATCTTTATTTCCTAAGTAAGGAGATACTTCACATAGTTCTCTATACGTAAGGTCATAGTTAAGATGACTACTCACGTAAAAACTTTGTCCAAATAACATTCCTTCTTCCTCAAAATAAGCAATGGGCTGTGGTGTAAGAATACCGTTTTCTAAAAGTTTATGAGCATACTCAAAAGATCTTGCTGCTTTTGAGCTACGTAAATACCTATAAGCTAATCTATTAATAAGATTAGGCACCTTAAAGGACTTCACATTAATCACCCTTCCTCCTACTTCAAAAAGCTTTAAAGAATTGCGCTTGCGCTCATCAAACTTCTTACCGGAAGTATCAAAATCTGTAATACATTGCTCAATTGCTTTTGTATCACCCTTAAATTTTTTTGAGAAAACTATGTTCACAGATATGAGTTAGTTAATATGGTATTTAATGTCGTTGCGTTAGAAATTCATAAGAAGTCGCTCTTAGGATTACAGTCGCTTACTATAAAACATCAATACATTATATCCCGCAAATATATAAAATTGCTATCCTTCCCTTTACAAAGTGCCTTAGAGTATACTAATAAAAAAAGAATAGGTTATTTTTGCAGTTAAATTTATTTGATGAAACAAGAACACGACGCAGCACTAGCCGTTTTAAAAAGAGGTGGCCTTATTCTTTACCCTACAGATACTGTATGGGGAATAGGTTGTGATGCTACAAACCCAGATGCCGTAGATAAAGTATATGCACTTAAAAAGCGCGCAGAGAGTAAATCTCTTATCTGTCTTGTAAGTGATTTTAAAATGCTTAACCAGTACATTGAAAATATTCCTGAGGTAGCATATGACATACTTAAATATGCAGCAAAGCCTACCACAATCATCTATGATGATCCTATACGTGTGGCAACTAACGTGATTGCGCCAGATAACAGCACTGCCTTTAGAGTGTGTCGCAATCAGTTTTGTAACTTTTTACTTAAAAAGTTTAGAAAACCTATCGTTTCTACAAGCGCAAATATAACTGGAAAGCCTACCCCTCAAAGTTTTAGTGAGATTTCTCAAGAAATTATAGACGGTGTAGATTATGTAGTGAATTTAGATCGTGATCGCACATCAACTAAACCTAGCGCAATTATAAAACTTACAGAAGATGGTAAAGTAACCATCATTAGAGAATAATTCATTTAAGTACCTACTTTTAATTAAGTAAGCCTATCTCTATTTTTATAAAAATATGCTTGGCATGATCTCGCTTTCGCGAAAATGTGCCAAATCCACACCTTTACCTCTATTTAAATTCTAGTAATGAATCTAAAGAACGCACTCTCCCTTCCTATCTTTAACAATATTTCTAATGCCGCAGATGCACTCGAACTAGAAACCTACGTTATAGGTGGATTTGTACGCGATTACCTTTTAAAACGTAATAAAGAAGTAAAAGATATTGATGTTGTAGCTGTGGGTAGTGGTATTGCACTTGCTCGTAAAGTATCGCAAATTTTACCGAACAAGCCTAAAGTACAAGTATTCAAAACATACGGTACTGCTATGTTACGTTCTGGTAATATGGATATTGAGTTTGTAGGTGCCCGTAAAGAATCTTATGCTACAGACAGTCGTAATCCCGTAGTAGAAGATGGTACACTAGAAGATGACCAAAACCGTCGTGACTTTACTATAAATGCACTTGCTATTAAACTCAATGATAACGGTTATGGTGATTTGATTGATCCCTTTGATGGAATAAGCGATCTTGAGCGAAAGATTATAAGAACGCCCTTAGATCCAGATATCACATACAGTGACGACCCACTTCGTATGATGCGTGCAATCCGTTTTGCTTCACAGCTAGACTTCATGATTGAGCGCACGTCGCTTGAGTCTATCACTAAAAATGCAGAGCGCATTAAGATTATTACAAACGAGCGCATTGTAGATGAGCTTAATAAAATAATGTTGAGCCCTACTCCTTCTAAAGGTTTTTTACTGCTGGAAAAAACAGGACTACTCCCATATATCTTACCGGAGCTTATGGCGTTAAAAGGCATAGATGAGATTGAGGGGCAAAAGCATAAAGACAACTTTTACCACACGCTTGAAGTGGTAGATAATATCTCCGAACATACTGATGATCTCTGGCTACGCTGGGCTGCATTGTTACATGACATAGGTAAAGCGCCAACAAAGAAGTTTTCAAAAAAGGTGGGCTGGACCTTTCATGGGCACGAGTTTGTAGGCTCAAAAATGGTTTACAAATTATTTAAACGCCTGAAAATGCCATTAAATGACAAAATGAAATTTGTCCAAAAAATGGTACTTATGAGTTCGCGACCTATCGTTATCTCAGAAGATCATGTTACAGATAGCGCTGTACGAAGACTCATTTTTGACGCAGGAGATCATATTGAAGATCTCATGACACTATGTGAGGCAGACATCACTACCAAAAATCCAAAACGCTTTAAGAGATACCACAACAATTTTAAAGTAGTACGTGAGAAAATGAAAGAGGTTGAAGAGCGTGACCACGTGCGCAACTTTCAGCCGCCAGTTTCTGGAGAGGAAATTATGGAAGCTTTTAATCTTAAGCCAGGTCGTGAGATAGGGATACTTAAGGAAGCAATTAAAGAAGCTATCTTAGAAGGTGATATCCCTAACGAAAAGGAAGCTGCCATTGCTTTTATGATCAAAAAAGCAAAAGACATAAAACTCATTAAATAGAGAAGGTTTTCATTCAACTAAAAAGCCCTTAGCATATCGTAGATATACTAAGGGCTTTTTAATAACAGTTAGTTAAGTTTATCCTATTTCACACGTCTTGTGACTTCCATCACAGTATGGTGGATTCTTTGTCATCTTACAGTTACATAAGTATGCTGTCCCTGTCTTTTCTGCTTCAAAACGTAAGCTAGGCGTACTTTCTGCTGCTTTGTGTCCTCCGTCGCAAAAAGGTTGCTTCTCAGAGTGACCACAAGTGCACCATGAATATTTCTTTCCTTCTTCTAGCTCTACTGCTATTGGTGCAATACCTGCTACCTTTTTATTGTCTTCCATAATGTATTTGATAATCACCGTAAGGGTGATCATTTTTTATATTATTAATTTTTAACTATGGCCAAAGTTTCGGCTGTAGTATTATTTTCAGGACTATCCTTTTGGAACATACCAATTGTATAGTCAAGTAAATCTTTATCTCCTCTACCGCCATGCCCTGGAATCACTTGTACTACTTTTGGATAATGGCTTTGTAACCTTGTTACCGTGTTTGCCCACTCATCAAGATTTGCATCTGCGATATTTCCTTTTGTTCCATCTAGCGGCTTGATCATACAACCACCTAATAAAATATCTGATGCTCTTATATATGCAATAGAATTATCATCACTGTGAGCAGGTCCTAGATACTCCATTACAACATAACTTTCGGCTATCTGTATGCTGTCTTTTTGTGAGAAAGGATTACTTATTGCTAAAGAATCTTTGACTAGTAATGCTGCTGTTTTGGTAGATGCGTAGGTGGGTATTTTTGCTTTCGCGAAAGCGTTAATACCACCAGCACCATCTATATGAGAGTGACTCACTTGCACCCCATTTATAGTTGCCTTTAAGTCTTCTTGTACAAATGTGATAAGCTGTTCAGAAAGTGTATCGTTAAGAGGTGTGTCAAAAATAAAAGCTTCGCTTCCTTCTACACGTAAGTAACCATTACAAGGAATATAACCACCATAATTATCTTTGAGGTAAGATACATGCACGTAGTCTTGCTCTGATAATTTTATGATCTCCAAGGATCTTACATATGGTTCTGGATCATACTTACTATTATCAAAACAGGAGTTTAATAGTAGTACGGCTAGACAGATCCCTAACATCTGTAGTAGTCGACACATTTCTTTACTTATTTACGTTTATTCCTTTTGTTGTAGTTCTTATCTCCCCTAGTCTTAGGTTTCTTATATTTTTGGGCTATTTCTCTTCTATAAGCACCGCCTAAATTGACCTTAGAGTTCTTTTCACTTTTATCATGAAAAGCTGGCCCCGGAGCATCGTCATCATTTTTATTCCATCGATGCGGATTAAAAATTTCTTTTGCTTCTGGACGCTCCTCTGGAGTAAGTTCCTTAGAAATCGCGACATCTTCTGGCAATGGTTGAATAGCAACCTTTACTCCCATTAATGCTTCGATTTCTGCTAGATATTCATCCTCTTCTGGAGTACTTAACACAATAGAAACTCCTTCTTTTTGAGCACGACCTGTACGACCTATTCTGTGCAGGTAATTTTCAGGAAAACGTGGAGTGTTAATGTTGATTACATGTGTAATATCATCTATATCAAGACCACGTGCCATTACATCTGTAGCTACCATCATACGTACCTTCCCTTTTGCAAATGCATTGATACTATTGATACGATAGTTTTGCGTTTTATTTGAGTGTATAAGATCTACATCACCCGGAAATGCTTCTTCTAATTTTAAATAAAGTCTGTCTGCCATGCGTTTGTCACGCACAAATAACAGCACCTTAGGATACTTGTTTGAAAATGCAAGTTCTTCTAACAAGAAGTTCACTTTCGTATAAAAGTTAGGCATTTTATAACCTATCTGAGTGATATTTTCTAGCGGTGTACCACTTTTTGCAACCCTAATAAATTGAGGTGTGTTAAAGAAATCTTTTATAAGTGCATCCACATCTTCTGTCATCGTTGCACTAAACATGATATGCTGGCGACGCTTAGGTAGAATATCAAAAATATTCATGAGCTGCGGTCTAAAACCTAGATCAAGCATCACATCTACCTCATCAATCACCACTTTCTGGATACTCTTGAGCTGTAACACCCTACTCACCGCAAGGTCATATAACCTTCCTGGAGTAGCTACAATAATATCTTGCCCTTGAGCAATAAGTGTTTTTTGGGTATTAATATTTGCTCCTCCATATACACCAGCCACGCGCACATCTATGTATGTGGTAAGCTTTTCTAATTCACTCACCACTTGCAGCACTAATTCTCTTGTAGGGACAAGGATAAGTACACGCGGATTCTCTTGACGAGAATATGGTAGTGTTCTAAGTATAGGAAGTAAGTACGCGTAGGTTTTACCCGTACCTGTTTGTGCAATCCCAACCACATCTCCACCAGACATAACTGGAGCGAGTGCATCCACCTGTATAGGAGTAGGTTGAGTGAATCCCATATCGTCTAGGGCATTCCACAAAAATTTATCGAGATTGAGGTCTTTAAAAGTCATAGCTATAAACGCGAAAATACCTCTTTTTTAAAGATTGACAGTACTTTAGAGCGTATTATCGCTTAAAAGTACATCATTTGTGGGTATTGCCCCTTTTTAGAATTTGGTCACACCACAAATGATTAATAACCTTCTTTGTAAATAGAAATTTAGGACTAGATTAAGCCTTAAAACATGAGGTTACTCCATAAAAAAAGCGCTCACAATGAAGTGAGCGCTTTGATGTATGTACGCTTTCGCGAAAGCGAGATCTTATAAATCCCTCTTCTTAAGCAAGGCAAGACTCGCATAAATAAATATAAAAATCCATACAGATACAATAGCAATCTCGTGGAAATACACAGTGTAATCTGAAAGCACATCTGCCTGAATCTGATTTGCTGCAGACTGTACTACGTTTAATCTTGTAATAGGTTGTTCTATAAGATTACTCATAGACTCTAGTGGTAAAAACTGTGTAACATTACTGCGTAAGCCTTCTATGTCATACTTCTCTTGAAAGAACAAGCACACTAATTGTACTACACCTTCAAAGAAATACCACATAAGGAGAAATCCTAACGCAAAAGCCGAACGCTTTATAAGTATCCCCAAAAAGAGACAAAATGAAAAGAATGCAACTAGCTTGATGAAAAATGCTAGTAAGTATTCCATATCAGAAAAAACGATAGAAGCCTCTGTAAAATCTGAAAATGCAAAGCCTAAAATAAGACTCATTACTGCTACAAATATGGTAGACACTCCAGAAAACACAACAACTGTAAGGAACTTAGAGAGTATAAACTCTTTCTTGCTTAATCCATCAATCAGGTTTTGCTTGAGTGTTCTATTACTATATTCATTTGCCGTCATGGATACAATTACCACG
This sequence comes from uncultured Dokdonia sp., assembly GCA_913060645.1. Lineage (GTDB taxonomy): Bacteria > Bacteroidota > Bacteroidia > Flavobacteriales > Flavobacteriaceae > Dokdonia. The sequence goes on from CAJXSW010000009.1 coordinate 28,095, forward strand.
GCAAGAAAGAACTTAAGTATTGCCGCAACATAGGTATTAAAATGCCAGATGTAAGGAAAATTAAATATACCCTGATCTGCCAGACGGAACTCGGCTCCAAAGAGATTAAATTTTATAGAGGCAAGCAATGCAATTGCAGAGAGTAAAATGAAATAGCCAATAATGAGTACTCGTGACGTTTTACTGTGCTTGAGTTTATGATATTCTATGGTAAGTAGTCGTAACATCTGGTTGGTTAGTTTTTAGTTAATTCAAGAAATTGCTCTTCAAGGCTTTCCTTACGTTTCACTAGGTGCGTAAGTACAATTCCTTGCTGGTGTAGTTGGGTATTTAACGTTTTCGCGTCAAGCGGATTTGTTAAAAATCCCGTGAGTAGATCATCTTTTATACTTACTTCTCCAAAGTCCGAATGACTCTCTAAATACGTTTTTAACAATGCAAGATTGTCAGAACGTAGCTCAAAAAATCCATGACTAGCATTCATAGCATCTACACGACCAGAATAAAGCTTTACTCCTTTGCGTAAGATCACAACATGCGAACATACTTTTTCTACCTCGTCTAGTAAGTGAGACGCAAGTAAGATCGTTGTACCATCTGCTGCAATATTCTTTATGATCTCTCTTATCTGGTGTATTCCCTGAGGATCTAATCCGTTAGTAGGTTCATCAAGAATTAAAATCTCAGGATCATTGAGTAGTGCAGAAGCGATAGCAAGTCGTTGTTTCATCCCTAGCGAATAGGTACTGAACTTGCTATGCATGCGATCGAGTAAACCTACGATAGTTAGTTTCTCTTGTATTTTGTCTTGAGGCACCCCTTTAATTTTACAAACGAGCGCAAGATTTTGAGCCGCTGTCATGTATGGGTAAAAATTAGGACGCTCTATAATTGCTCCTACTTTCTTTAAGGCATTATGTGTAGTATCTGACCCGTCAAACCAGTGAAAGGTTCCTGCCGTGGGATTTACCACATTAAGCACCATTCCTAAGGTCGTAGATTTACCACTTCCGTTAGGTCCTAGAATTCCGTACACGTTTCCTTTTTCTATCGTAAACGAGAGATCATTTACCGCCTTCACATGGCCGTAATGCTTCGTGAGATTGTTAATTGTTAAAATAGTTTCCAATATCCTGGTTGTTTTTTGATTGCTAGTGTTTACAAGACGTCTGTCTAGACTATTTGTTACAAGCCTTTAGTATCTTTACTCAAAAGCTTACACCCCATGGAGAAAAAGTTAATGTCAAAGAAGAAACCTTCCTTCCCCGTAAACGAGAAGCTTCTCGCTTATCTAGAAAATTACGGAAGGACTACTAAGGTTTCTATTTCTTACGAAGACTTATTGCGCTTTACTGGTGGTATCACGGTGTATGACAAGGAGGATAATGACACGCTCTGGATACGCGTGTACTACCCGGAGTTTGAACAAAACGAAATTGAATACAATCTTAAAAGTATATACACCCAACTTCACTCTGATGGTAATGAAAATATCTTTGACTATTTAAAAATAGCCGGTATAGACTATTGCACTTTTGGAAACTCTAAGCCCTTCCGCATCAAGGTATTAAATGTATATAATAACAACTATGTATATTTTTATGTAAAACAGGCAGACGCCAGCAGAATTTACGGTCTAGAACTAGAGCACATTCTTTCTCCTAATAGAATTAACTTCCTTGTTTTTGGCAATACGCTTATAGAAGAACATATTGCTGGGATTCCTGGTGATGAATTTATCAAAGAGCACCTTAACGAATGTGACGACCTAGGGCTTGCTCAAATAGCAAAGGAGTTTGTGAAGTTTAATGAACGCTGTATGATCACACTTCTAGGCGATATGAGAGCATATAACTTTGTAATTATACCTACGCATGATTTTGACTTAGTACGTTATAAGATTCGTGCTATAGATTTTGATCAACAGTGTTATGAAGGAAACTTCAAGGTATATCAACCAGCAATTTTTAAAGAAAATATAAAACTTGTTAGACTTGTTGCAAAACGCTTAGATAATAGATCTATAGAGCAATATCGTAATGAAGAAAGAGCATTACTTGCAAAACGAATCATAAATGGCAAAAAGCGACTTACACGCTTACTAAGGGTAATGGCTACCGATAATATTTCACCTAGAAAACATGTAAAGGAACTGAGAGCAGATATTTATGGTTTTACAAACGATATGAAATTTAGACGTGCTGCAAATATGGGAGCTGTGTTAAGAGCAGCTTTAGAGTTTGTAAAACGTAATTATGAAGACATCAGTTTAAAAAGAATCATTAAAGACTTATAAGGTCTCCACAATTAGGGGCATAAAAAAAGGCGTAGCACTGTGTGCTACGCCTTTTTTTTTATATGAGAAGTAGTTACTACTATTTCTGTTCTTTATTAAAGTACACTAGGTAATAGTACATCTGTTTTTCTTCATCCCATCCTTTTTCAACAAACTTCTCTGCACTTTCTCCATTGATAAAATCTAGCTTTATCTGGATATTCGTATCAAGATTAATAACACTCTTAATCTTCTTGCGCTGTGCTGTTACCGCTTTGTTGCTTATAGAAAAATCGGTAAGATCCTCTATTTTATATTTTGGAGATTGCTCTGCTTTGTAATTACGAAACTCCGGTATTAAATCTGGATTTTCGATCACCTCATTCATAAAAGCAGACTCGTCAAAGGTATCGTTCTTTGCAAAGTGATTTACCGCACGGTTCATAAAAAGAACTTCCTCCTTCTTATCCTCCGCAGGTAATACAACGTCTTTTGCAAAGTCTTGACAGAATTTCAAATACTTTTTAGTGTAAAAAGTCTCATCTTCAAAAATCTCTACGCCTAAGAAATTCTCTAGCCAGTACTTCGTATCATAGCGGTTAGAATCTACAGAAAGTACTTTATACCCCTCATCTTCTTTATGATTAAAAATCAAACACCCTTTATCAAGTTTATTAAGATTAATCCCTTGTTCAAGAATCATCTGTAGATTTGTCCCGCTTTCGCGAAACTGTAAGAAATCCTGTTTAAGTTCGCTCTTAAAGATTCCTATCGCGTCTGTTTTAATATTATCAATCTGCACACCATCTAAGTGTACGATGTATAACTCTCCTGGCTTGATATGTGGGTGATCACTTTGTGCATATAAATGCTTTGCGATATCTTCAGAAAGTAAGTGTGTACCACTTGGGTTATCAAAGATTTTCTTTGCTAGACTAAAGAGCGTGTTAAACTCTATATCTTGCTCATGGAAGAATTTATAATAATTCTCCTCTTTCTCACGAAAAGGCTTAAAGAAAAACTCCTTAATAAGTGGTGTAAGTTCGTCACTTAATGGATATGGATCTTGAGATACAAAAAGCCCTTCTGCTTTACCTTTATTTCCAATACGGTGAATGGAAAGTGATTCTATCTGGGCGCTGTATAAGTTTATCATTTGTAGGTATAGGTTGTTAATTATGAGCTTGCAATAGCAGGCTCAAGGTACTACGTAAAATTTAAAGCAAACTAGTTCCAGTTTTCATCAAAACTAAGATCGTCAAAATCGTCGATGTTATAGTCGTCATTAAACTCATCTTCATCGTCGTCCTCTGCTCCTAGCTCCTGATCTTCCATTTCAAAATCTGGTGCTTGATCAGGTACTTGGCCTTGTACAAACATCAAGTTAGGATATGTTACTCCATCTTCTGGTTCTGTAATTTCGGCTAGTTCTACTAGAAAACGCCACATATTTAAAAAGTCATACACATAGATAAGACGCGTCTGGTGTTCCCCTAAAAGACCATCCAGCGAAGTCTCATTCATAATACGTAGCTGGCTCTCACCTTCTCCCATATCAAATTGTGCAAACTCCTCTCCTTGCATCCAGGTTTCATCACTTAAATAAAAAGCAGCCACTTCTGCCCCATCAAATCCAAAAGACTGATTTATAGCATTATGTAAATCCTCAAGGGTATCTGTTGCTTCAATTTCAAGATCGCGAAAAACGTCTTCTTCTGTGTCTAGAATTGCTCTAAAACGGTAAATCATTGTAAAAATTTTAAGATGGTAAAGATAATTGGTTTTAAACAACTACGCGGGAGAGAGGGCTTCCCTTTTTGGGAAACTTTCTAACAATACGTAGAATTGTGCGCCAAACAATAATGAAGACACTACAAGGTGTAAAGGTTGCGTACCAAATGGAAAATCTATGTAGTACATAGCGATCCCAGTTACTACCTCCAGCCCTATAAAAATAAGCACCCAGTTAAGTAACTTGGTATGACCTAAAAATAAGCTTCTATTACGCCAGAAAATATAAAGATTCAATAGCGTTACAAGTATTGAAAAAGATCTGTGCACATAAAACCATATGGTTGCAGGATTCAGCCATAAGTTTTTAGCCTCATAGCCTACTTGAGCAACACGCTCGTCTACATATTGACGCACTTGCGTTCCTAGCGCTATCTGCACAAGCGTGAGTATGCTAGCTATTACGATTAAGTTTCTAAAACGTGGGTCATAAATACGCTTTCGCGAAAGCGTACCCTGTACACCTTCCTTTATCTGAGATTTCCACCATAAGAATAGTAATAAGGCTACAATAAATAACGCAGCTATCATATGAATGGTAATCTTCACAGGAAGTAAATTTGAATCTACCACTTGCTTCCCTAGCCATGCTTGAAAAAGCATGAGAGGCAACACCATAAATGTGGCAAATATGAGCCATTTATTACCTTTCCAATACCAGAAAGCAAGGATAACCATGAGTAACATTGGGATTCCTGCAAGTGCAGTTACAAGCCTGTTTATATACTCTATCCACGTATGCCACACATTAAAACTAGCATAATCATGCTTCTCATACGTCTCCCAGTTTGCTTCGTTATAAGAATCTCCAGAAGTAAAATCTGTAGGAGCAATACGCAATGATTCCTCCAGTATGATTACTTGTCCATCTTCATACAGATGGTTAGGCACCCATCGCAGCTCACTCTCCTCTGTAGGTGGTACCAGATACCCAAAACACTGCGGCCAGTCTGGACATCCCATACCACTTCCCGTCATACGTACCACCGCTCCTGCAATGATAATTAAGTATAGAAATATAATGGATATTTTAAGAAGGCGTCTGTACCACATAAGTGTTCATTTTTAAGAGGTGCAAAAATACAAAACGACCTTATTTTAAATCTCGTTTGGTGTTCAAAATACTTGAAAATTGGGACTGCTTTTAAAATTCATTTTCTAGTCTTAATTACACTTTAACTAAAAGCTTTTGTCTCTACCAGAACTGTCTGTTCAGTTCTTTTAAACCCTATACAACAACGAACTAGGTAGTTAATCGTGAGTAATTATGATTATATCGAAAAATCTCACATTTGAATTACTGACTTACAGTCAATTACTATTTTTACGACTGGTTAACCCAAATCTATTGCTATGAAATTCATTACAACAGTCCTCTTTGTTGCATCATTACTTTGTTCGATACAGTCATTTGGCCAAGTAGGAATAAATACTACGTCACCTGCTAGTACTCTTGACATTACAGCTAGTAACGAAGCCCTGCCTAGTAATACAGATGGAATCTTAATTCCGAGAGTACAAGCTTTTCCTGTTGTTGACCCTACAGCAGATCAAGATGGTATTTTAGTCTTTTTAAATACTACAGACGGTTCTGATAATCGTGGCTTTTATTACTGGGATCACTCGCAAACGAGATGGGTAGGTTTTGCAGATGAATGGAGAGATGGTATAAACGCATCTGGAGATGAATTAATTTTTGCTTCTCAAGCTAGTACTACAGGCACACAAATCGTGATTACAGATGATGGTCGTATAGGTTTTGGGACAGAGGACCCAATAGAGCGTTTTGAGTTTAGAGGCCCTGGAGATAATGATTTTCAAATTACAAGTGCAAATTCAAATCCGCCTAACGTAATTGTTTATAACTCAGGAGGTACACTAGATGTACCAACGGCATTACCTATAGATCAAGAAGTAGGTTCATTCATAGCAAAAACTCACGATAACAATGCTGTACAAGAAATAGGTGGTTTGAGATTTTACATGGACGATACAGGATCCCCTGGAAGTGTACCTACTCGTTTTGAATTAGATTTAGCATCAGAAACCAACACATCAAGAGAAAAACGTCTTATTGTAAAAAGCACGGGGAATACTGGACTTTCAGAAATAAACCCTACTGCAACCTTACACATAAGACCAGGAACAGCAGTTGCACAATCTGCACCTATAAAACTAAGTCAAGGAACTATCATGACTACACCAGAAGCAGGTGCACTAGAGTATAATGGAACAAGCGTGTACTTTACTGATAATACAGATACTCGTGATGAAGTTGTATTAGGAAGTCGCAGTTCTTCCATAACGATATCTACCACTGTAGCCCTACGAAACACTTTTGATTCGGCAAATATTACGGTTGCAGGTGCCAGAGTAGGAATGGCTTGCAATTGCGCACCTCAAACACTACCTCCTGCAGGATTAATGTGGAGTTGCGTTATCACTGCAGCAAATACTGCTAGAGTACGAGTAGCAAATATTACTAATGCTGCCATTGCTACAGGTAGTTTAGTTTTTAGAGTAAAGGCTATTAAATAATAAGATATATTAACTGAAGCTATATAAAGGCTTAAGACGATTAAAAAAGAGCTAAACACAATGTGTTTAGCTCTTTTTTTTGGTTTATGGTTTATGAGGTGGATGAAAGTTGGAGACATTCACCCTTAGCGTATAAGATGTTGATAATGTTGAAAGAATAGAGCTATTGAATATAATACTGTGTAGTATATTGTGTATAATTTACCTCACTAATATGAAATCATTACTATTAACATTATTTTCAACAAAAAGAGGTTTAAAAATTTTAGACGAAGAATTTGAAGATGACTTATACAGGAAAAGTCTCTTGATTTTTGGTGTTTATGAAATGATTCAATTCATAACCGACTTTAAAAAAGAAGCTTACGAAAATAGAATACTTCAAATTTTCTTAGAGTTTGGATTGTCTATTTTATTCTCGATTATAGTTGGCCTAATATTTTCCTACATGTTATACCAGGTTGGAAAATGGTTTAATGGAAATAGTAATTTTATTGAGGTCTTTTCTCTTTTAGCATACTCATATTTCCCAATTATTATAGGATTGATAATTATCATAATATTTAAAGAAACTAATTATGAAATTGGAGGCATAAAAAACACTAGTTTATTTAATTTTATTTTGTTGCTCAGTTGGTTGCTATCTGGAAAAATAATATTTCAAGGATTATTGAAGTTTAACGACTACGGAATAGTAAAAGCAATATTGAATTTGTCAATTTTAATAGGACTTATCGTTGGACTATATTTTTTACTTCCATATTTAATCATATCATAAAAATTACAATTCTAAAGCAGATTAATTTAATTCTCACAGAATTTAACTGGTTAGAACTCAACACCAGCATGCTATATGTTACTGAGAGTTTAAAAATTTTATAAGACATATCTAAACTATGTACCCAAAAGCTATTAGATATATAGTTCTCCTTTTTCTCTTAAACCTAATAATATTAGTGATTAATATTATTTACAAGGATCCTTTTGCCTCCGTGATATCTGATTTAGACTATTCAAAATTATTCCTATTCCTGAGCGGTATTAGTTTAGTGTTATTTGTCATTTTATCATCATCATACAAAGAATTTAGAGTATTAAGTATAATCGCGTCCGTTTCATTTCTATCCTTATCAATATTCTTTAATCTGAGATTAGCAAAGGCCAACTTTAACCGATTTCAATGCAACAAAAGCCTTACAGAGTATTATGATTATTTTGAGGTTGATTCGTGTGTAAAAATCACAAAGAAATTTAAGCAGGATGTAATTAATCAAGAGATAAAGTATTTTCAAAAAGAATACAACCCAAATAAGGAGTTCGAAGAAAGAATCAGAGATCAATATGGAATAGAACTTATAGCAGCAAGCTGCACACAATTTACTTCTATGACATGCTACAACGAGCTTGTTAAGGATTATATAGCTAAGAAGAATGAGTAAGATGATTTTCTTAATATTTTCGCGAAAGCGTAATACCCCAAAAACCAAAAAAAAACCTGCTATCACTAGCAGGTTTTTTAGTACTCTATAATATGTTATTATGATTACACGTGCAACGCTCTGTCTGCCGTAGCAGCTAGTGCTGCTTCTTTTACAGCTTCTGCATACGTAGGGTGTGCGTGGCTCATGCGAGCAATATCTTCTGCACTTGCACGGAACTCCATTGCAGTTACTGCCTCTGCAATAAGATCTGCTACACGAGCTCCTACCATGTGTACTCCTAGTACTTCATCTGTAGTTTTATCTGCAAGGATTTTTACAAATCCGTCGGTATCTCCACTTGCGCGGCTACGTCCTAGTGCACGCATAGGGAACTGTCCAGACTTGTACTCAACACCAGCTTCTTTAAGTTGCTCTTCGGTTTTACCTACAGAAGCAACTTCTGGCCATGTGTATACAACACCTGGAATTAAGTTATAATCAATATGAGGTTTTTGACCTGCCATGATTTCGGCAACTAGTGTTCCTTCTTCCTCTGCTTTGTGAGCGAGCATTGCTCCTTTAATCACATCACCTATTGCATAGATGTTTGATACATTAGTTTGTAAATGTGCATTTACTTCTACTCTACCTCTATCATCTGTTTTAATACCTACAGCATCTAGATTTAATCCATCTGTATAAGCACGACGACCTACGGCTACAAGCACGTAGTCTCCTTTAAACTCAACATCATGACCTTTCTTATCTGTCGCTTTTACAGTTACCTCATCTCCATTTCTCTCTACGGCAGTTACACCATGAGAAAGAGCAAATTTCATTTTTTGCTTCTTGAAGACTTTAAGTAACTCTTTACTTTGCGCGCCATCCATTGTTGGGATAATGCGATCCATATACTCAACAACAGTAACCTCTGCTCCTAGTCTTTTATAAACTTGACCAAGCTCAAGACCTATTACTCCACCTCCTATCACAATCATGTGCTTAGGAACTTCTGGAAGTTTTAATGCCTCCGTAGAAGTAATGATACGCTCTTTATCTAATGTGATAAAAGGTAATGTACTAGGCTTAGAACCTGTAGCGATAATGGTATTTTTTGCCTCGATCGTTACATTCTTCTCTCCAGCAATATCAATATGTGTTGCGTCTTTAAAAGAACCTACACCTTGATACACATCAATTTTATTCTTATCCATTAAGAACTCAATTCCTTTAGTAGTCATGTCTACTACACCTTGCTTACGCGAGATCATTTTTTCAAGATTGAGGCTTACTTCGCCTACGTCTATTCCGTGATCTTCAAAATGTTTTATGGCGTCTTCGTAGTGGTGGGAAGAGTCTAAAAGTGCCTTAGAAGGAATACAACCTACGTTTAAGCAAGTTCCTCCTAGTGTACTATATTTTTCTATAATTGCAGTTTTCATTCCTAGTTGTGCACAGCGTATTGCTGCAACATATCCTCCAGGACCAGAGCCTATAATGGCTACATCGTATGAACTCATAATTTATTTTTAAAAGTTACACAAAGATACAAATATGAGTAGTAGTTTAAAACATAAACAAGACTCCTTTTTTGTTCAAAAATATCCTTGCTAGTAATACAAATTCTCCATAAAAAAAGCCCTCTAGTGAGGGCTTTCCTGTTTTCGCGAAAGCGAAAAAGTATCACTTACATTGCTCCCCATTCTTTTAGAGAGTCCATGTTCATTTTTACATAATCTTGATTCTTTGCTTCCTTTGCTCCTTCTAGAGATGCTTTGGCAGCCTTGATAGCACCTTTCTTGTTGCCTACTTTTGCAAGTAATAAAGACTGCTGGCGTAGTTGCCAGAATTTTGGCTCCTTAGTCATAGACATTGCTTTCTCCATGTACGTGTTTGCCTTTTCTAGAGATTGACCAGTGCTTGAAAGATATACTGCAGCAGCATAATAATCATTTACTCCTGGTCCAGCCATGATTTTATCAATCTGAGCCATTACCGTCTCGTTTGCTGGTACATTAAAAGGTACTGCAACAAACGTTTTATCCCACTGCATTGTTAAGTGTGCACCCTCGTTAGTAATGTGGTTGATTCCCATAGTAAAAGACTCTGCAGCCATGTTACTCATCTGTGCTTTTGCAGTAAATGTAGCTGCTACTTTGCTATCATCCCAAGTTGCTGGAGTTCCCCAGTTGCTTGTATCATTATAAAAATATACTTCCCATGCATCTTGCATAGGCTTAGTAAATACAGCATAAGAACCTGCTTTAAGTTCCTTCCCTCCTATGGTTACTGGAGTAGAAAAGCTTACCGTAGTATTTGCATTTGCTCCCGTACGCCACATTGCACCATAAGGCACTAGATCTCCCATAATGGTACGTCCTTTCATTGCTGGGCGTGAGTATTCTAATGTAACATCTGTAAGACCTACTACTTGCATCACTTTGGCCGCTGGGCTAGGTGCTGGAGTGTCAATTTGTGCAGTAACGCCCGCAGTCATAAGACCTAAGAAAGCTACAAAAAGTAATTTTTTCATTGTTGTTGTTTTTTTAGTTAATGTGATTTTTTACGCTTTCGCGAAAAAGTCTTTCACAAAAATAAGGCGTTCTAAAGGGGTAAGTGTTAACAAAATCTTAATATCAGCGCATTCTCTTAAATGGCTTAAAACCGTTTCTTTCCATAATATGTATTTAGTGTGTGCCGCTACTCTTGATACTTCTGTCTGCTTTACTCTTTAAATAAGGTACTCATAAAGTAATGCGTCAAAGTGATATATTATTTTAATTTAATTTTTGTTTAACCTTTTAGTACTTGTAATTAAACATTTTGATTGTATTTTTAAACTCTCAATAAAGCGACTATGAAAATCTATCAAATACATACCAAGCAAAATGTTCCCATCACGGTGGAGGAAGCTTGGAATTTCTTATCAAACGCTCGTAACCTAGGTACCATCACGCCATCGTATATGAACTTTAATATCTTATCTGGTGCAGATAGACCTGTGTATGCAGGACAGCTTATACAATATACGGTGACTCCTATTTCTAACATCAAAATGAAATGGGTGACAGAAATTATAAGTGTAAAGGAAGGAGAGTACTTTGTAGATGAGCAAAAATATGGTCCATACGCATTATGGCACCACAAACACTTTATCAAAGCAATACCGGGAGGTGTAGAGATGGAAGATATTGTAGACTATGCCGTACCTGCAGGATTCTTAGGTAGACTAGCACATCCCTATATCGTACAACCTAAGCTTGATGAAATTTTTGAATATAGAAAGAAAGCGCTAGAAGAAAAATTTGGAGTTTATAAAGCTCCTACAGAAACAACAACTTTAAAACAAGATATAATCGCATAACTGCATCACCACAATAACATATAACACTATGGGCAAAAACATACTTTTAATAGGAGGAAGTCACGGAATTGGATTTGAAATCGCTAGTAAGTTACACCACGATCATACTGTATACGTAGCATCGCGTACTAATGAAAACCTAGGAAATCTTGATGTAAATTACATCGAGTATGACACAGAAAAGGACGAACTAGATTTGAGTCAGCTGCCGGATCATATCGATGGTTTTGTATTCTGCCCTGGGACTATCAACCTTAAGCCTTTTAAAATGCTAGGTGTAGATACTTTTAGAGAAGACCTAGAGATTAACTTTTTGAGCATGATAAAAGTGGTGCACCAAGTTATGGAGCACCTAAAAAAGTCTGAGCAAGCGAGTCTAGTATTCTTCAGTACCGTAGCAGTTAAGGTAGGTATGCCTTTCCACACGAGTGTAGCTGCTGCAAAAGGCGCTATCGAAGGTTTTGCAAAAGCACTAGCGGCCGAGTATGCTCCTAAGCTTAGAGTAAATGTAATTGCTCCATCACTTACAGATACTCCTCTTGCAAAAAGATTATTGAGCAATGACAAAAAGAAAGAAATGATGGACGCTCGCCACCCTCTTAAACGCGTGGGAACCAGCCAAGATATCGCAAATATTGCATCCTTCTTATTAAGCGATGAGAGCTCTTGGATCACCGGACAGGTAATCGGTGTAGATGGAGGTATGAGTACGCTTAACGTAAATTAAACCCCTATAATTATTAATGGTGGGTAATACGCTTTCGCGAAAGCGTGCAAGTCATTATCATAAAGCTCAAAGATGCGATTAGTATCTTTGAGCTTTCTTATGCAACAACTATGAGCAGTAACAAAGTAAATATTTTTTGGTTTCGTCGTGATTTACGATTAGATGATAACGTAGGATTTCTAGAAGCACTTAAAGGTGACTTACCGGTACTTCCTATCTTTATTTTTGATAAAGAAATTCTTGACAAATTACCAAAAGATGACGCCCGCGTGACGTTCATTTTTGAAACACTACAAAAAATGCGTAGCACCTTGCAAGATGAGCATGGTAGTTCGCTAGCGATGTATTACAACTCTCCAGAAAAAGTGTTTGAGCAACTATCACAAGATTTTGAAATTGCCTCTGTATTTACAAACCGTGATTATGAGCCGTATGCAAAGGAGAGAGATGAAAAAATAACATCATTACTTGAAGAGAAAAATATTGAATTTAAGACCTTCAAGGATCAAGTGATCTTTGAAAAACATGAGGTGGTTAAAGGTGACGGTAATCCATACGTAGTCTACACACCTTTTAAGAATAAGTGGAAAGAACGCTTTGATGTAGATAAGGATCTTACCATACACTACACTTCCCAGCATCTCAACAATCTTATAGAACACAGTCGCCTGCCTAATCTGAGTTTATCAGACATGGGGTTTGAAAAATCTGCTATTGAGGTTCCTGAGTATGACGTCACTCCTACTCTTATTCAAAATTACGAAGACACACGCAACTTTCCTGCGCAGGATGGCACCTCACATTTAGGGCCGCATTTGCGTTTTGGAACCGTGAGTGTGCGTAAAATGATGAAAAAAGCTATTGCAGAAACCAATGAGATTTTCTGGAGCGAACTCATATGGAGAGAGTTTTTTATGCAGATTCTGTATCACTTCCCACATACAAAAGACCAAGCCTTCAGATCAAAATATGACCGTATAGACTGGCGTAATAACGAAGAAGAATTTGAAAAGTGGAAAAATGGCGAGACTGGTTATCTACTGGTAGATGCTGGTATGCGCGAGCTCAACACTACAGGATATATGCACAATAGAGTACGTATGCTGGTTGCGAGCTTTTTATGCAAGCACTTACTTATAGACTGGAGATGGGGAGAAACCTATTTTGCTGAAAAATTACTAGACTATGATATGAGTGCAAACGTAGGTAACTGGCAGTGGGCAGCAGGTTCTGGAGTGGATGCAGCACCTTACTTCCGTATTTTTAATCCTATGACGCAGGTGGATAAATTTGACAAGCAAAAGGAATATATCTCAAAGTGGATTCCAGAGCATGATACAGATAAGTATCCTGAGAAAATGGTAGATCACAAAGAAGCTAGAGAGCGTTGTTTAAAGACGTATAAGGAGGCGGTTGCTTAGTACGCTTTCGCGAAAGCGTAGTTACACAAGTCGCTATTTTCAAAAACCTTACAAAAGAATATAGGTTTAACTACCTACGCTAAAATTTTCATAAAGAACACATAATTACTTTTGACGCGTCTCCTACTTACGAGAGATTTGTTTCAAAAATTATTATGAAAACAACAACCATAGCAAATATACTCACGATTATAACCATACTAGCCATCGGTTTTTTTGCATTACCAAAACTGATAGGTCTTGAACAAAGCGTTCAAGGTTTTTCTAATTTTAATGAGGTAATAGGAATCCCAAACAACATCGCGCGATACGTGACGGGAGTTGTAGAGTTAATCACAGCCATCCTCCTTATACTCTCGCTTACGCTTAAAAGAAAAACAGAAGTTGCACATATTTTGGGTTATTTACTTCTAACCGGAACGATGCTAGGTGGACTACTCACAGAGTATTTAATACGCCCTGAGCCTAAAATGATGCTCGTATATATTGCCATAGCTTTACTTATAATTGCCGTGTACCAACTTTTAAATACGTACGCACTTAAAACCGTTGATCATGAATAACTCACTAGATAAAGTAATACTCATCACAGGTTCGTCAAAAGGAATAGGCAGTGCGACAGCAAAACTACTTGCAGCACATGGTGCAAAAGTGGTCATCAATTATGCATCAAGCGATAAAGAGGCCTCCAAAACATTAGAAACCATAACAGAAAACGGTGGTGATGCGATTGCTATAAAAGCAGATGTAAGTAATCCAGAAGATGTACAAGCGTTATTTGATAAAACGATTGCTCATTACGGCAAAGTAGATGTGCTTATCAATTGTGCGGGTATCATGAAAAACAAGCCGTTTCAAGACATCGAGCAAGATGATTTTACATCACAATTTGATGTAAATGTGAGAGGTGTTTTTAATACCATGCAACGCGCATACCATGACCTTTCAGATAACGGAACTATCCTTAATTTTTCATCCAGCACTACAAAAATGATGTTGCCTAGCTACGCTATTTACTCAGCAACCAAAGCCGCCGTAGAGCAAATGACGCGGGTGGTAAGTCAAGAAATAGGACGTGGTATTTCTGTAAACTGTATTGCTCCTGGCCCTACAGAAACAGATTTGTTTTTAGAAGGCAAATCTGCCGACTTTATTGAGCAACTTAAAAGCAAATCTCCATTTAACAGACTTGCACAACCAGAAGATATTGCAAAAGCAGTTCTCTTTATGGTAAGTGACGACTCAAAATGGGTGTCTAGCCAAGTGCTATACACAAATGGTGGTATCGTGTAGCATTCTTTTCGCTTTCGCGAAAATGTGCTTGTTGCAAGCGCCTTTTTGAACGCTACGCTCTCTATTCAAATTCATTGTATATTTAGATCGAATAATAAGACTAGATGTTGGAGTAAATCAGGAATTCCTGTAATAGTGGAAGCTGTATTTGCTTTGTGTGATGGGCTGTTAAGTAGAAAAACCTATGAGTAAACGCAAAATTATTTTAGGAATAATCTTACTTCTGCTTTCTTATCTTTTCTATTGGGTTTTTGAGCCTTTTAGCTTAAATCCATTTTTCGACAAACCAACTTCGTTTTCTCAAAGTAAAAAAAATCTGACCTGTAATAATCTAAGTGTTTTTACGGTCAAAGCAGATAGTATTGTCAATATTGCAATAAGTAAAAATGCCTTTTTAGGAGTTTCGACAGGTATTTATTCAGAAAATTGCGGGAATTGGATATCAACTGCTGGTTTTTTAGGCAAAAGAATTCAAGAAAAACCAAATCAATTTAGTCAGTTTAGAATTGCATCCATAAGTAAGCCTATGACTGCTGTTGCAATACTTCAACTTTATGAAAATGGTGAAATTGATCTAGATTTACCAATTCAAAAATATTTACCAGAATTTCCTAAAAAGAAAAAAGGAGATGTTACAATACGCCAATTATTAAATCATACATCCGGAGTTCCTCATTACAAATCTAATTTAGGAATATTCAACTTCACACATTATGATAACTGCTTAAAAGCTCTTGATAAATTTCAGGATAGAGAACTTGCATTTAAACCTGATACTGAATTTTTATATTCATCTTTTGGTTACACATTGCTTGGTGCGGTTATAGAAAAAATTTCAGGAAAATCATATCAGGATTATATGCACGACAATATTTGGGAACCAGCAAATATGACCAACACTAATGCGGAACAAACTAAAAATAAAGTTTATATAAAAGTCGCTAGTCATTTCTACAGAAGTCCAAGAAATGATTTAAGCTACACATATTCTGGTGGTGGAATCCAATCTACAGCAGAGGACTTACTTAAATTTGGAAAGGCAATTTTAAATTATAATCTAATTAATTCTGAGACTACTGAACTAATGATGCAGTTATCGGCTTCTGAAAGTAAAGAAATGAAATATACTTATGGCTGGGATAATTGGATAAGTCCAAAATACGGTAAAATCATTGAACATAACGGAACACAAATTGGTTCGAGCAGTTATTTTAGAATTTACTTTGATAAAAAAATAGTCGTTACAACTTTAGCAAATAACCTAAATTCAAGTGAAGAAGTAAGGGATTTATCAATTGAACTTTCAAATTCATTATTAGAAATAGAAAATGATTGAAAGATGCCAATGCACAATAATAAACTAAGTTAAGAAAGACTACTTGAACTTTACTCACCAGATGCTCTTAAGCTATTCTTAGTCTATAATATTTATAATGACTCTATAATAGCAATGGCTTGTTTTTATAAGCTTAATTACCTCAAGATAACTGAGTGTTTTACACACGATCTACGCTTATTTTATTTCGCGAAAGCGTACTTTTCATATATTAGTAGCTAACAATCTACCATGCTATCATCCATACTCGCCTTCTGGAAGTCCTTATCATACACTACTCGATTCTCTATAATAGCTTTTGTAGCAATACTTCCTATGGGACTCTTTAGTATGGGAATTCTAGGTGCATTGCTCTATTATCCCGTTTCATTCTTCTTCACCTCCTATCCCACCCTCAATGATTGGACTGGTGATTGGGTATGGCCAGCAACTATAGGTGTTGGGATGTTTTGGTCTTTCGGCTTTATCTGGGCTGGACTTGCTTGGCACTTTCTGCGTACTAAAATACCATCTGTACATATTCTCAGAGTGATATACGCCCTTATATGCTGGGCGTGGGCTGCAGTTTTATGGTATGGAGTGATAAGCAGTAACCTATCGTAACGATATCATTTTCTGGAGTTTTGATTTTGTGTATCTTAGAAGCTACCAACCAAAATGTTAGACTTTAATGAAAAAATTGACACTCCTCTACGTTTTGAGTATGATCACGCTAAGCGTCTCTGCTCAAAAACTATCAAAAAACAAACAAGCAGTAATCGCCTCTGTTGAAAAACATGAAAAAGAACTCATCCGCATTTCTGATGAGATATGGTCTATCGCCGAGACTGCTTTTGAAGAAACCCAGTCGGCTGAAATTCTTGCTAGCTATGCTGAGAAAAATGGATTTACCGTAGATCGTGGCGTTGCAGGAATGCCTACGGCTTTTGTTGCAACCTATGGATCTGGAAGCCCTGTAATTAGTGTTCTAGGAGAGTTTGATGCACTACCAGGACTTTCTCAAAAAACAGAGCCAACAAAAAATCCGCTCAATGAAGGCGAGCCTGGTCATGGCTGTGGTCATAATATGTTTGGCGCAGCGAGCTTAGGTGCTGCCATTGCCATAAAAGAACAAATAGAAGCTGGAAAAATCAAAGGAACCGTAAAGTTCATGGGAACACCTTCTGAAGAGAAATTCTTTGGAAAAATATGGATGGTGCGTGAAGGTCTCTGGGATGATGTAGATGTAAATATTTCTTGGCACCCAGCTGCAGAAATGAAAGCAGATGTACAGAGCTCTCTCGCACTTGTAGATTTTAAAATAGAATTCTTTGGTCAAGCAGCACATGCAAGCGCAGATCCATGGAATGGACGCTCTGCCTCTGATGCCCTTGAGATGTACACCAATGGAGTAAATTATTATCGTGAGCACGTAAAGCCTACGGTACGCATGCACTACCACATACAAGACGGTGGTCAAGTGGTAAATGTAGTACCAGATTACTCGCGTCTCTGGATGCGCGTGCGCGACACCGAACGTAAAGGAATGATGCCCGTATATGAGCGTCTTCAAGAAATGGTGCAAGGTGCCGCCATCCTTGCAGATGTAGATTATAAAGTGTCTCTTATCTCCGGTATTTATGAAGTACTAGTCAACAGGACTGGTGGAGCAGTAATGCAAAAGAATCTTGAGCTTCTAGGGCCTATCACATACACGCCAGAAGAAATTGCCTTTGGTAAAAAAATTCAAGAAGTAACTGGAAAGCCTCAGGTGGGTATGGATAGTGCTATAAAACCACTAGAAGCGACTAGAGAAAATCCAGGTGGCGGTAGTACAGATGTGGGAGATGTGAGCTGGAATGTAGCAAACATTAACCTTGGTGTTACCACTGCTCCTAAGGATACCCCATGGCACTCATGGGCTGTCGTGGCTTGTGGCGGGATGTCTATTGGTCATAAAGGAATGACGTATGCTAGTAAAGCAATGAGTATGACGATGCTTGATCTTTTTGAAGATCCTACGCTTGTAAAGGAAGTTAAAGCAGAATATAAAGAACGTAAAGGCGATGCCGTGTACGAAGCGATTGTACCAGCAGGACCGCCGCCAGTAAACCAAGGAAAATAATGATGGCTAATAAATTATTTACAAACGCAGTAGCTATTATAGTTGCTGCGTTATGCTTTTACTCTTGTAAAGAGCAAACTAACACACCATCCACTAATCCAGACCCAGCGTCAGGATTTCAAGTTGCGATTGATCATTATGCGATTAACGTAGCAGATCTAGATCAAAGTGTCGCTTTTTATCAAGAGGTCTTTGGTTTGAAGGAAATTAAAGATGGTACAGAGCAGCCGCATATAAGATGGTTTAGACTAGGATCATCGCAAGAATTACATATTATTGAAGTAAATAGTCTTGATAAGAAAATACCTAAAGGAGTACATATTGCGCTTGCTGTAGGTGATTTTGACCGCTTTCGCGAAAGCATAGAAAAAAGAAATCTCAACTACTATGATTGGCCAGGAAGCGCTAGCCAAATTTCAACGCGTCCAGATAAAGTCTGTCTCTTATACACATCTGACGCTGCCGACGAAGAGGATAGTGTAG
>CAJXSW010000010.1 GCA_913060645.1 uncultured Dokdonia sp.
CTACACTATCCTCTTCGTCGGCAGCGTCAGATGTGTATAAGAGACAGATTAAAAGCAGTATAATATCAGAATTTATGTTAAGGTGTCTTGTAGTATAAATGCTAATTATATCTTAAAATTTTACGCTTTCGCGAAAACTTGATTCTCTAAACACCTTGTCCATTGATATAAACAGAGGAAACAGCCGATTTAAATTGTGCATAAAAGTTGAAAACTAATGCTTTAGGATGGGGATTACCGTACTTGGAGTTGGATTTGGTTTTGTAAATTGCTAATATTCTAATTACTATTTTAATACCGCTAATAGAATATGACAAATAAAATTTGGTATGAAATTTCAAATATTAAATACGGCGAAATTTATTTGTCTAAATATTTAGGTCTACAGAGGACATTGAAAAAATCTTTTCAAATAGTGACATTGGTAGTTTCCTTATCAGGAATACTTGGTTGGAAGTACTTTGAAAATTACGTTTGGATTGCCTTTATACTTATAGCAATGGTCCAGCTTCTTCTTCTTATTGAGAATCAAATAATTCGTTCCGACAAAGAAATAGAGGAGATTTCCAATTTAAGAATGATGTATACAAGATATTTCAACAAACTTGAAGTTTTATGGACAAAATACCAATATGACCAAATCAATGAAAAAAAAGCGCTTAAGAAATACTTTGAACTTCGTCAAAATGATTGGGAAAAAATAGAAGAATTGGATTGTAAATTAAATATAAAACAATACCGTATTCTACGTAAGAATACTGAAAAAGAAACTAATCATTATTTAAATAAATATCATATCAATGGCTAAACAAGAAAGACCAAAAACTCAACCTCAAGCTAGACCTACAAACAATTCTGGTGGCAAAGTATATGTTAAGGGTAGCGTACCCAGAATGAGTAATCCACCACCACCGCCTGTCAAAAAAAAATAATCAGCTAAATATCTAAATGATCCTCCGTCCACACAAAATAGCCCTCATAAAAAAGAACTTTATAGAGTTCTCTATAGATGATGATATAGAAAGTGAGGAAGAAACAATACCGGACTTCAAAAAGTTTTCTTCTTTAAACGCAGTAGAACAATACTATCTTGTCAACCACTATAATTGGGATGATGGACCCATCGTAATGCAATGGATTATTAATAGTCCAAAATGTGATAAAGGCACGGCTTGTAAAATCTTTTGGGCAACAGAGCCTGATTATTATTTTGATTTTACAGAGCAAACGATTGATGAGTTTGATAGAGATATTTGGTTCTTACTTCAGAGTATAATCAAGAGATTTAACGCAGATAATTTTAAATCAAATAAACTTAAGTTTATACCCAATGAGGAAGGATATAAAACTAATTGGACTACGATTCATGATATTTGGGATATACCAGATTCTTTGCTAAAAGGCGTTCAAGGTAAAAAACCTTTTGGACTCGGAATTTATTAATTCCCTAACTTTATTGCGCAAACTCTACACACTCATCCATGCTCCACACCATACAAAACGAAAACCTCATCTGTACCATTACTTCAAAAGGCGCAGAGATACGTTCTTTAATCAATAAGAAGACTGGTGAAGAATATATCTGGCAGATAGAGCCTTCAGTTTGGGGAAGTAGTTCGCCAGTGCTGTTTCCTGCTATTGGTAATATCAAGGAGAACAAGATCGTTTACAATGGAGAAGACTATGCCATGACTAAGCATGGAATTATAAGAAATAATGAGCAGCTTGATTTTCAGCAACACGACGCGTCTAGTTGTTTTTTTACGCTCACAAGTTCTGATGAATCATTACGACAGTATCCATATACGTTCCATTTTCGCGTAAGCTTTACCCTTGTTGAGTATCGATTATTAATGACCTATACGGTTACAAATAATGATACCGTGCCTATGCATTTTGCATGTGGTGGTCACACTGCTTATGCTTGCCCGCTTGATGAGCATACTGCACTATCTGATTATGTCATTGAGTTTCCAGAGCCACTTAATCTTGAGTCTCGCACGCTAGGAGATAGTGGGTTATTATCTCCTGAAAAACGAGCTATCAAAACTAATGGCGGACTCTTACCACTCTCAAAAACGCTTTTCAATGAAGATGCTCTCATCTTTACAGATATTAATTATGACTGGGTACGACTGCGTAAAAAAGATAAAAAGAAAGGAGTCATCGTGCGCTTTAAGGATTACCCAAACCTGGCATTATGGTCAAAACCCGCTGCAGACTATGTGTGTATTGAGCCGTGGTTAGGACTTCCAGATAGTGAAGATGAAAGTATCGATATCACTAAAAAAGGTTCTTATAAAACGCTTTCACCAGGTGAAACGTTTGATATCACTATTGAAACCCAAATAGAGCAAAACTGACTGCCGTGACGCACTGACCACTTCTTAAACAATCGCTATCACGGATTCTGATTATTAAAAAAAACGAACGATAAAGCAGAAAAGTAGTATCTTCTTTCCATATTATATGCTTCTTGAGCGTACTTGATATTCTAAAAGCACTCATTTAACTATTGCATTATTATGAAAATAACAACTACACTCTTAGTACTATGTATCGCTACAACAGCTTTTTCTCAGCGTGAGAAAACAAAAAAACCTGGAGTTTCATTTAAGATATCTACAGCAGCTGTAGCTCAACCATCTGAGAAGCTCAATAATGTGCTTGATTATTTTGAAGATCAAGATCGTTTAACACGAATATTGAATGCTCCGTGTAATGATTGCGATACCACCGTAGACCAACTAGAAAGGCAATTTCTTATCAATAGTTTAAAAGAGATAAAGCAACATTTTGCTTCTAAAATCTCTGTAGATGTACATGATTTTTTGAGAATAGAAGGACATCAAGGAAAGGTTTATAAAACAAAAGAAGAGGTGATAAACGCATATCAAGAGCACCTAGCTATTGAAATCAAAGAACTCCAGATAAAAATAAATGTAAACAAAAAGGAGATTGAAAAACATAGACTGGCACCTATACCTCCTCCTGCGGTTCTTGAGGAAAGAACTAGAGTAAATAATAAAAACAACTAGCCTTATGGCGTTAATCGTAGAAACCCCTCCTTATTTTGTTGCGCTAGCATGCACAGGTTTTGCCATCTCACTTATGGCATTCATTCCCGTGTATTCAAAAAAAATAAAAATCACTTATATCATACCGTTACTTCTATTAGGTATGATATTATTTTTTGCGGGCGCTCCTTTACCTTGGCCAGATCCGCTATGGGAATTAGAAACAGGTAAGATTGTAAGTGAAGTTATTGTGATTATAAGTCTTATAACAGCTGGGCTCAAAATAGGCACAAGTTATAAGTGGAGTGACTGGAAAAAACCGTTATCGCTCGTAGCGATTACAATGCCTCTATGCATGATTGCCATCTTTGCCATTGCTCACTATTTACTAGGGCTCAATGGTCCAGTTTCTTTACTTCTCGCAGCAGTGCTTGCTCCTACAGATCCTGTGCTCGCTAGTGAGTTACAACTAGAAGAGCGCCAGGATTTAGAAGAAAGAAATACAGGCTTAAGATACACGCTTACCGCAGAGGCTGGAATCAATGACGGGTTTGCATTTCCATTTGTGTTCTTAGCTATATTATGGAGCGAGGCCAGTAGTTTTCAAGAAATAGACTGGTTACATTTTATAAGTTATTATTTCTTGTTTAAAATTATAGGCGGTCTACTAGTAGGCGCCTTGATAGGATTTATATACAGCTGGGTAGTACACTATCACAGTAAAGAACATCAAAAATATATACTCAATGGTTTTATTGCGGTCGCACTCACATTCTTCTCCTATGGCCTAGGGGAAATACTGAGCACCTACGGCTTTTTAAGTGTGTTTGCTACTGGTGTTTTTATGCAATATCACTGCGGTAAATCTGCAGATGATAATGTAAACACTTCCATGCTACACTTTGCAGAGGAGACAGAAAAATTACTCGTCGCACTATGGACTATTTTTTTTGGTGGCGCACTAGTCTCGGGTATTTTATCATATACAGATGTAAATGGTATCATAGCGAGTCTAGTTATTGTACTCGTGTTGCGACCTATTTTCGGGTATCTCGCTATGCTTACCACAAACTTTTCAAGGGCAAAAAAGTGGGCTATTAGTTTCTTTGGGATACGTGGTATAGGCAGTTTCTTTTATCTTAGTTATGCCTTGATACACGGCGATTTCACAGAGTATGACGAGCTATTTGGGATTATAAGCTACGTAGTTCTCTTTAGTATTCTCATTCACGGACTTACGAGCCTTCACGTAATCGATTATTTTAAGCGAACTAATAAAGCAGCATCGTAATCGCATACTGTCGCACATAGATTTAAAATTTTTTAGTTGGCTTAAAGCCAAAATATCTTTTCCATCATGCTTATTACTATCCTTGTTGTATTTGTCGTTTCTATGTCACTCATTGCTGGCGCACTGTGGGGTTTGTATGGCAAACTATCGAAAAATACAGAAGGATTTCTCATTGCACTTGCTGGAGGAGCACTCATCGTATCTGCAGTATTAGAGCTTATAGAACCAGCTATGAAGGATGGTGATGTATTGTTACCAATACTATTTGTTTTTATAGGGGCTTTAGTATTTACAGGTTTAGATTTTTACGTAAAAGAAAAGTGGAGTTCAAAAAGCGGAGGCGCAGGTCTTCTAGCAGCCATAACCCTAGACGGACTTCCCGAAAACCTAGCGTTAGGTGTAGCTCTTATAAGCGCAGACCCTCTTGCTGTGGCAGCACTCTCAGGATCTATTTTATTATCAAACCTTCCCGAAGCCGCAGGTGGAGCAAAAGAAATGAAAGACGACGGTAGATCAAAAAAGACGATTCTCATATTATGGACGGGAACAGCGTTATTACTTTCTGCAGCAGCACTTATAGGTTACTTCTTTCTAGAAAATGTATCTAAAGATATTCTCAATAACATACGATGCTTTGCAGGAGGTGCAGTTGTAGCCTCACTCGCTATTGAAGTATTTCCAAAAGCTTTTAAGGAAGATAAATACTGGACTGGTATTGCAACTGCTCTAGGTCTGGTCATTGCCTTTTACCTTAATAGTCTGGCATAAATAGTACTTGCTTGACCTCATGTTTTTGTACGATGATTACAATAAATAACTAGCTTTGTAACTTCTAGAATTACCACATATGATTGCAGCTTTTTCTCTTTTTCTTATCATCACCATCTCTGTGTTGATTACTAAAATTTCCACTATCGCACTAGTACACACTGGTCTCTCAGAAGAAAGTGCCAAGTTTCAATCGCGATCTGCTTATACTGGTGCCGGCATAAGTTCGGAGGAAACAGAAAATATCATGAATCACCCTGTGCGCCGTAAGATTATTTACAACTTAATGCTCATAGGTAATGCAGGTATTGTTACGGCGATGTCATCATTGATCCTCACCTTCGTATTACCAGAATCTAATGCTTCTCGATTTTATGGGTTTTTAATCATTGTGGGCGGTATTCTACTACTATGGTTCGGGATACGTAGTAAATGGGTTAATCGCGGTTTATCTAAAGTGATTAATAGGATGCTTAAAAAGTATACAGACCTAGAGGTTCAAGATTATGCAGCTGTATTACATCTTAAGGACAATTTTAAAATTGTAAAAGCGACCGTAGACACAGATGGATGGATGTGCAATCGTACACTACAAGAATTAGACTTACGAGAAGAAGGTATTACGGTCTTAGGTGTAGAAAGAGAAGGTACAGGCTATTTTGGCTCTCCATCGGGTAATTTTAAAATGTTACCACATGATGAAGTAACACTCTATGGGAAATCTGATGGTATAAAAAGTATCTATAATCGTAAGAAGGATCATTACGCTCACCTTGAACATAAGAAATTTGTAGAAAAAGAAGAAGAACGCAAGGCAAATGATGTCGAAAAAATTAATACTACAACAGATTGAAAATCGTATTGTCTTACATAAGTACGTTACACATAGGCAACAGTATTTTAATCTTTAACAAGTCTTCTGCTTTTACCCATCCTTAGTTTTTTATACCTTTCGCTTCTAAAACAAGATACATGGCTCGTAAAAAATCTACTTCACTTAAAATGCGCATTCTTCACAGGTACCTAGGCTTCTTTCTAGCTGGAATCATGGCAGTTTATGCGATAAGTGGAATTGTTTTAATCTTTAGAGACTCAGATACTTTTAAGAATACGGTTGTTATTGAAAAAACGCTTGACCCTAACCTCTCTGCTCCATCACTAGCTAAAGCTGTAAATAATAAGAGACTTAAGGTAACTAAAGAGGAAGGCGGTGTCCTTTACTTTGCAGAAGGAACTTATAATAGTGCTACTGGAGCGGTTGTATATTCTAAAAAAGAATTGCCTTTCATTCTTGATAAGCTTACTCACTTCCATAAAGCCAAATCTGGAGATCCACTATATTTTTTAAACATCTTTTTTGGACTAAGCTTACTCTTCTTTGTAGTATCCTCATTCTGGATGTTCATTCCATCAAGCCCTATTTATAGAAAAGGAATGCTCTTTGTAGCAGGAGGAATTGTGCTTGCGCTTATATTACTATTTGTCTAGGCGTATACTTATTAAACATTACTTAAAGCCCTTTTTTCTGCAGTAGCAGAAAGAAACTGCTCTTGAATATCCATTACGTCTTGCACTCCATCGAGCTCGCATAAGTAATGTATAACGGCACGCATGCCATTAAACATCACCTCATCCCCTTGTGGATCTGTTGGTTTCATACTGCCGCGGCTTATAGGTAACTCATAACCGCAAGCTCGTAAAAAGACACCTTCAATCTGGAGTAATTCACTAGGTAAATACCCATAAAAACGTTTACCGAAAGCCTCATTAACCTTTCCTACATAATTGAGCTCAAGCGACCCATGAGCATCTGTCATGTGCTTCCACATATCTTTATTGTCACAAATAGTTCCAACTGCACAAGCCGTACAGCAACCTGGATGCAAGCTACCATCAGAAAATGCTGCATATAGTTTTGATAAAGCTTGTTCTAGTCTAAATGGAAATATAGTAGTCATCGCCAGTTTTTTACTATAAAGTTAGCATTTGTATTTGAGATAATATGTTAATGGTCTGTACAAAAATATTGTACTTATCCTTTTCAAAATAACAGCTCCTAAATCCTTTTTGTCTGATTTTCAATCCTTTTAGTTTTGCTTTCGCGAAAGCGTGCTTCTCATTTTCCTTTAAAAAATATAAGATTTATTAATAGGTTGCTTTAACTAAATGTAAAATCTCGTTTTATTAAACAGTTAAGGCTTTACATAAAATAAACGCTTTTTTAATAAAAAGGCTACGATTAGGTAACGTTTACTCTTTTACTCTGAGACTACTTTTAAACCATTCTAATAATCAACTAATTACTCAAAAAATGAAACAAGTAAAGTCAATTTTTTTAACAATGCTATTTATAGCAGGAACAGGTGTTCTTTTTACAAGCTGTGACGATGCCGAAGATGGAATGGACGGTATAAACGGTGTAGATGGAATCGATGGACAGGATGGTGCAGATGGACAAGATGGAGCAGACGGTGAAGACGGTGAAGATTTTGAAATGGGAACTACAATATTTTCAGATAAATCGGCAACGCCACCACTAGTTGCTATGTCACCGCAATTCAATTACGTAGAAGCATATTCACTAGTATCTACTCCTGATGTTATAGGAGGAGATTTTCAACTTGCAGGATCTGCAGATGGTTCTGGATTTTTAGTAGATGGTGAAGATTACATTTATGTAACTAACTGTGAAGATAGTTATGCAGTGGCTCGTATCCGTTTTGATCAAAATCTAGTTCCTATCTCTGGAGATTACTTACTAGATTCTGGAGTTTCTGACTTTGCAAGACAATGTAGTGCTACTATGTGGGAAGCAGATATACATGGAGGTGATGAAGATATCTTTTTATCTGCGTCAGAAAGTATTAACTATGACGTAAAAGCTATCGACCCAAGGGTAACTACTCCAACGCCACAAGCAGATTTTGGACTAGATGCACTAGGAGAATTTTCTTGGGAAAATGCAACTCCGCTACCTAAAGATGCTTATTCTGGCGCTACTGTAATTGTAGGTGGTGATGATGATTCAAGTAACTCTGAAGGACAAGTAGCTATGTACTACTCTACTGCAGGTGATGCAGATTTTACTGGAGGTTCTATCTACGTATTACGTTTTAAGCAAGTATCTGATGGAATGGGAGGTGTGCAAGATGTTATGCCTAACACTTCTTACAATGAGTCTTCTCTTGATTTTCAAGCAGAATACGATGTAGAATTTGTAGAAATCCCTAATGGAGCTGCACTTACTAAAAACGAAATGGAAACTGCGTGTAATGACGTATTTGCTGCACAGTTTATGCGTGTAGAAGATGTAGATTACCAAAAAGGATCTGATGCAAATGGAAGAAATGTATTCTTTGCAGTAACAGGACGCGGACCAGGACAGGGAACTTACAACGACTGGGGAACTGTATATAAACTCGCTCTTGATGACAACAACCCACTAGAAGGAAAGCTTACTCAAATCATAAGTGGAAACACAGATACAAATAACCAAGACGGTAACCTTGCTGCATTACAAAGCCCAGATAACATCTGTGTTACAGAGAACTTTGTATACATACAAGAGGATCCTAACTCGTTCTCAAGAGGTCATGCTGCATACATTTATCAGTCAGACTTAAGCGGTACAAACGTACAGCAGGTGCTTGAGCTTGTAGTACGTCAAGATCTAGCAGATGATAACAGTACTGGTTTAAGTGGAGAATTTGGTGCTCTTATAGACATCTCTGATAAAATAGGAGAGCCTAACACATTCCTATTAAACATACAACCACACTACTGGAGAAGTGAAGATTTTAAAGCGCTTGATGGTCACACTAACAGTGCTTACGAGGATAACCAAGCATCACAAGTTGTATTGCTAAAAGGTTTACCTAGGTAGATACAAGCCCATATTATTTTAATAAAGCGCAATCTCATTTTTGGGATTGCGCTTTTACAATGAATACATTTACATGAAAAATATAGTAATAAAGCAGCTTCTTATACTCATAGTAATTGCAGTCGCACTACTCTATAGCTGCAAAGGTGATACGGAAAAATACACCTCAACACCTGAAGTAAACTGGGAGGCATCAAGGGAAATCTATTTAAACGAACTAAATAATGCTATAGCTGGAATAGATACTCTAAAACAACTTCCTGCAACAGATCTAAAAGCCAAAGAAGTTTTTAAAACATTGCGTATTGCTTTCAAAAAAGCAGAGCCTTATGCGTCGTACCTCAACCCTCCAGTAGGACACCGAGTAAATGGACCAGCATTACCTATTTACAAAGAGGATAATGAGAAAACAATGAATCCTGTAGGGTTACAAAAAATAGAAGAAAGCATTTATGAGGGAGAAACCTCTCAAGGCCAATATGACAAAGAGCTTACGGTCACTTACGGACTTTTACAAAATCTCAAAAAGAATATTGAAAAAAGAGAACTCAATGCTCCTAGGTATTTTACCGCAACTCATCAGCAATTACTGAGAGTACTGAGCTTCTCAATTGCAGGTTTTGATACTCCTGTAAGCCAACTAGGTATTGCAGAAGGTGCTGTGTCTCTACAGAACTTACATGATACCTATCGCGCAAGCATTCAATCTATTATTCAAGCTAAGAACGAATCACTTGACAAGCAATTCACTTCCCAAGTAGAAAATGCTATCACCTTTATTAATGAGAATAGTGACTACGATACATTTGACCGCTATTCCTTTACACGTAACCACCTGACGCCTATCACGCGCAGCTGGGTAGCTATCAGGAAAACTAGCGAACTGTGGGAAGGAAACCAGAGTACTCCATTTAACTTTGACGCTCCTACGTTCTTTGAGGACGATAGCTTTAATGTGAGCTTCTTTACTCCTAGTATCAATAAAAACCCTACAAATGAGCAAATCACTTTAGGGAAGAAACTATTTTTTGACGAAAAGCTATCCACTAGCGGTACAATGGCATGTGCAACTTGCCATGATCCAAAAAAGGCATATGCAGATGGTCTTGTTGTAAATAAAAGTAATACTGGTGAAGCACTGCAGAGAAACACGCCTACGCTGCTTAATACTGTGTTCCAACAAAACTTTTTTGCAGATGGTCGTTCCAATTCAATTATTGACCAAGTATCTGCGGTATTTACAAATGAGAAGGAGTTTAATACTAATGTGCATGAATTTTCTACAAGGATTCTAGAAGACCCTAGCTACTTAGAAATGTTTGAAAAAGCTTACGGCGGAGTATCTACGCGCAATACAGATGTAGTAAAGGCAATCTCTTCATATGTAAGCACGCTCAATACTTTTGATTCAAAATTTGACCGTAATATGCGAGGAGATGAAGATACATTTACAAAAGAAGAGCAATTAGGGATGAATCTTTTTATGGGTAAGGCACTATGTGCAACGTGTCACTTTATGCCACTCACAAATGGCACTGTACCTCCATTTTTTGCTGAGACTGAGCGTGAGGTTATAGGCGTTCCAGAAACAGCAGAAAATAAAGAACTCGATGATGATACTGGCTATTATTGGCGTTTTGACGCAGAGCAACACAAAGGCATGTTTAAAACTACTACAGTACGCAACGCTGCGCTTACAGCTCCATATATGCATAATGGCGTATACACCACACTGGAACAAGTAATGGACTTTTATAATCAAGGCGGTGGTGGCGGTCTAGGGTTTGACCTTCCGCATCAAACCTTGCCATTTGATAATCTTAAACTCACTGATGAGGAACTTTCCGCATTAACTGCATTTGTAAAAGCACTTACAGATGATAAGATAGAAGATAATTACTAGCAATTGCAAAAAGAAAATATTGACTCACAAAAAAAGCCCATCGTAATCGATGGGCTTTTTTATATAATGCAAAACGGATAACTACTCTAATGGTTTTCCTGCAGAATTCCAATTATTAATTCCGCCTTCAAGGTCATAAATCGTTGTAAATCCTGCTTCTTTTAGCTGTTGTGCACACTTGGCGCTTCTACCTCCTTTAGCGCAATACACATAAACAGGCTTACTCTTATCTAGCGTTTCTATTTGAGATTGCCAGTTAGGGTTATTCATCTCAAAATGCTTAGCATTTTCAATGTGACCACCCTCCCACTCATTATCTCTGCGTACGTCTACAAGTTGTGCTCCTGCAACTAACGCTTCCTTTTCAAAGGTATCAACATCAATCACTGTGATTACTTCTTGAGTAGCCACACCGCTTATTTCTTTTTGAGAAGTAGCTTCATTACAACTCCATAGAGAGAAACAAAGCGTTATCGCAATGAGCGTATATCTCAAACGCTGGCTACTCTTAATGCGCTGCATCCCAAGCATTATAACCACCTAGCAAGTTGTAAGTGTTGTTTAACCCTTTTTGCCCCATAAGAGCACACGCTTGTACACTACGTACTCCTGAGCGACAATACACATAATAATTTTTACTCTTATCTAGCTTTTCTACTTCATCAAGGAATCCTTGACCTAGATATATATCAATATGTTTTGCCCCTTCTATCATTCCGTTTTCTACTTCTTCTTCCGTACGTACGTCTAGAATTACAGCATCTTTATCTTGAGCAATTTTTTCTTCCCATTGTGGGATTGTTAAATCTGTCATTGTTTAATATTTGTGCAATAGTATATGTCTCTATGAGCTATCGCAATTAGTATTTGTTTAAAATTAGATGAATTATGTCAATTTAATGCTAGAAGTATCTGCCTTTTTTATGGCACCATATCCACCTAGCACATTCACTACATTATTTATGCCATATGATCTTGCTATAGATGCATAAATAAGAGACCTATAACCACCTGCGCAATGTATGTGATAAGTATTACCTGCTTCAAGGGTGTGCGCATTAACGTGTACTTCATCTAGACCCATATGTGGTAGTCCCTCTATATGACTTGTGGCATATTCTCCAGCTTTACGTACATCTAGCGGATTCTTGAAATCGCCAGCAGCAATACCATCTACAAATTCTTGAGCTGTTACTTCTGCTGTAGCAACTACCGTCCTGCCAGATTGCTCCCAAGCCTCTACTCCTCCTTCTAAGAATCCTAAACTATTATCATAACCTACTCTCGCAAGTCTCGTTACTACTTCCTCTTCAGTACCTTCTTCGGCGATAAAGATTATTTTTTGGTGAATATCTGCGATGAGTGCTCCTATCCACGGTGCAAACTGTCCTTGTAATCCTACAAACCAAGCTTGAGGTAATGACGCTTTCGCGAAAGCGGAAACACTTCTTGTATCAAGTACGAGTACCTCCTTTTCATTTGCCAGTTTTTCAAACTGATCAGGAGTCAAAGCCGTTGTTCCTCTATTGATAATGGTATCAAAATCTGTATTTGCCTTCTTATTCATTGCCACATTATGTGGAAAATAAGCTGGTGGAAGTGTCAAGCCATCTGTGAGCTCTTTAATAAAGTCCTCTTTATTGAGCTTAAATGCGTAATTATTTTGCTTTTGATTACCTAGCGTATCACTGGTCTCACTACTCATGTTTTTACCGCAAGCAGATCCCGCTCCATGTGCAGGATAAATGATAATGTCGTCAGATAAAGGTGTAATCTTATGGTGTAATGAGTCATATAAATGACCTGCAAGATCTTGAGTTGTAAGATCAGTTTTGGCAGCGAGATCTGGTCTTCCTACGTCACCTATAAAAAGCGTATCCCCTGTAAAAAGAGCTTCTTCTTTTCCTTGTTTATCTTTAAGAAGGTAACACGTAGACTCCATGGTATGACCTGGCGTATGGATGGTGGTAATAGATAAATCTCCCAAGATAAATATCTCTCCATCACTCGCGCTGTGATAGTCATATCCAGCCTTTGCATTAGGTCCTAAAATCACGGTAGCGCCAGTAGCTTTTGCAAGATCAACCTGACCACTCACAAAATCTGCATGAAAATGAGTTAGAAAAATATACTTAATGGTCGTCTTATTTTCTGCTGCAAGATCAAGGTACGGTTGTACCTCGCGCAGAGGATCTATAATAGCTCCTTCTCCATTTGAACTTATAAAATAAGCTCCTTGAGCTAGACATTTAGTATATAATTGCTGTAATATCATTCTGGGATTTTGAGTGCAAATTTACGAAATACTCGCAGATGTTATTAGACAAAAAAATGAGCCCACAAAAGGCTCATTTTATAATTCTATTTTTCTCAAATTACGATTTAATAGCACAACCTATTGCTTTGGTTTCTTTAAGCGTAACTTCTTTGCCTGACAAAATCTCATCAAGGGCATTCTCTAAGTATTTTTCTGTAACAGCTTTTTCATCTCGGCTACTATTATCTATAGCGCCTATGTACTTAACTATATTTTTTTCTTGAACGCGTTGCAACACGTATACATGTGGAGTTTTGGTCGCTCCATATTTAGGAAAAATTTCTTGACCATCATCTAGCAAATAAGGAAATGTAAATCCCTTCTTCTTTGCACGTTGTTGCATCGCTTTAAAACTGTCTCCAGGCTTAATATGTGGATCATTAGGATTAATCGCGATTACCGGATAACCTAACTTTTTATATTTTGTATCAATAGCAATTAATCTATCTTCATTAGCTATTGAGAAAGGACAAGTGTTACATGTAAACACAACTACAAAACCCTTTGCATCCTCAAAGTCACTCAATGACATCATCTCATTATCTATATTACGTAGATAAAAATCTCCTGCTTCATCACCTATGTCGTATCCGCTTCTATCCTTTTTAATAACAGCATTTGCAGCAAATGCAGATACTACTACTACTAAGGCTAATAACGTTAAGATTTTAAATGTTTTCATTATTAATTAATTAAGGTATTCAATTCTTGCTCTATTTCTTCATATGTAAAAGAGCGCTCATAAAATTTCTTTCTTTTTGATCCTGTGATAAGTGTTGCTGGTATCGCACCACTCCACGAATCATCTACTTTTGGTATCCATCTATTGGCATCTCCATCATCTAGATATAAAACCTCAGATTGTAAATCTTTCTCCTCAACAAAGATTTTTAAAGCATCTAGTTGGTCCGGAAAGTCGAGGCTCACTAATAAAACGGTTACGTCTTTATTTTTATACTCTTCTCCTAACTTTTCAAAAGCCGGTAGTTCTTTGATACAAGGGGCGCACCAAGTTGCCCAAAAGTTTATAACTAGAGTTTCAGAAGGATGATTTTGTATATAATAATCTAGACCATCATAATTCAATGCTTTAATATTACTACCTTCTATTAATGTCTCTTTATAATTCTTTTGCCTTTCTTGGCAGGATGTTAAGATGATTAATAAGACCAATAGCATTCGCTTCATTTGTCAAAATTATTGTGATTGTGTCTTTTAGACATCTCAATTAACACACTTTATGAGAGGATTGTTAATAATCTTAGAATGCCTTAAATCTACACATGTTAAAAAAAATACAAAGGCTTTTGTTAGTTCACAAAAGTATATACATTTGTATATACAAATGTTGTAATGACAATAGAGGAACATATTAAAACAAAAACCTTAGGTATAGCACAGAAGCTTACTATAAACCTATCATATACAGCACAATGGTCTAATGACATTCTTGCTAGTGCATTAAAGTCTCACGACTTGTCATTACAGCAATTTAATGTGTTGCGCATATTAAGAGGACAAAAGGGAAAGCCGGCAAACCTTTCTACACTTAACGAGCGTATGGTTACCAAGGCAAGTAACACGACAAGACTAGTGGACAAGCTTATCAAAAAAGAATTAGTAGCACGAGCTACTTGTCCTTCTAATCGCCGTAAAGTAGAAATCACTATTACAAATAGTGGCCTTTCACTCCTAAAAATACTTGACACGGCGATTAGTAATGCGGAGGAAAAAATTACGTCTCAGCTAGACAATAATGAGATAGAGCAGCTCAATAACTTGCTCAATAAATTACGAACAGAAACAAAAAACTAAAAAAAATGAAAAAGAAAATCACAACAGCTTTACTAGCAATTATCGTCACTACGGGTGCATTTGCAAACACAAACCCAATTCTTAAAAAGGTTATTGTAAAAGAAAGCAGTATCAACTGGACTGGAAAAAAAGTATTAGGCCAGCACAATGGAACTATTGATCTTGTTTCTGGTTCACTAGAAATGGAAGATGGTAAACTAATAGGTGGAAATTTTGTTGTAGACATGACTACTATCGCAGTTACGGATCTTAAAGCAGGAGAAGGAAAAGAAAAATTAGAGGGACACTTGAACTCTCCAGATTTCTTTGACACTGCAAATCATAATGAAGCAACTTTTACTATTACAGAGGTTACAGAAAGTGCTACTGGATATAATGTTGTGGGAGACCTAACTATTAAAGGTCATACAGAAACTGTATCAGTAAATATGGTTGTAAGTGAAAATACAGCCACCACTACTTTTAATGTAGACCGCACAAAATATGGAGTACGTTACGGATCGGCTTCATTTTTTGACAATTTAAAAGACAACGCAATCTCAGATAATTTTGAACTTGCTGTAAACTTGACTTTTTAAATACAATCCCTAGATTATCCCGAGAAAAGCTCAATATTTAATTTTTATAGATTGAGCTTTTATATTAACAAAGTGGTTACTATCTTTGAATAACAAATGAAAAACAATACAGTACATACTTGGTGGTGGATTACACAACAATCGTTGTCGTAAGCGCCTACCTATGTTTTTACATATACAGCCTGTCTTACGACAGGCTTTTTTTATGCTCTCAAGTCGCCTTAAAGCCGACAATAATTTAAATGAATAATGACATATAAATTAAAAACTTCCTCAAAACGCCTTCTGGCAGACACCATTACTCCGGTATCTGTATATCTAAGATTGCGTGACCGTTTTCCTAATAGTTTGCTGCTCGAGAGTAGTGATTATCATGCAAATGATAACAGTTTCTCATACATCTGCTGCAATCCTATCGCTTCCATAGAAGTGGGTAACGGCATCATAACACAGCAATTTCCAGATGGTAAAAGCGAGGAAATAACAATTACTGATGATACTAAAGTTGTGGGTGTTTTAGACGCTTTCGCGAAAGCGTTCTCATCTACAAAGACCGCTCATAAATTCATAAATAATGGCTTGTTTGGCTATTTATCGTATGACTCTGTGCAGTACTTTGAAGATCTAAAAATCTCCAAAAAAGAGGAAGATCTGAATATACCTGATATCTATTATGCGGTATATCAAAATATCATCGCTATCAATCACTTTAATAATGAAGCGCACATCTTCTGCCACAATACTTCTGGAGAAAGTAATATTGAGGAGATAGAGCAAATGCTCAAGTCAAAAAACTTTGCCGAATATAAGTTTGCTCGTAATAATGAGCTTACCAGTAATATTACAGATGAGGATTATAAGGCACTCGTAGACACCTGCAAAAAGCACTGCCAGCGCGGTGATGTATTCCAGATTGTACCTAGCAAACGATTCTCTCAGCAGTTTACTGGTGATGAGTTTAATGTATACAGAGCACTACGTAGTGTAAATCCATCTCCTTACTTATTCTATTTTGATTACGGAGATTATAAGATTTTTGGGTCTTCACCAGAGGCACAAATCATTGTGCAAGATAGAAAGGCAGAGATTCACCCTATTGCCGGGACCTTTAAAAGAACAGGTAATGATGAGCAAGATGCCATCCTTGCTAAAGAACTTGCAAAAGACGAGAAAGAAAACTCAGAGCACGTGATGCTTGTAGATCTTGCTCGCAATGACCTATCAAGAAATGGACATGACGTTACGGTAGAGACCTATCGTGAGGTGCAGTTTTTCTCACACGTAATTCACCTTGTGAGTAAAGTAACTGGGCAAATGCATGAGGACAGTAATACACTACAAGTAGTGGCAGATACTTTTCCTGCAGGAACCTTAAGCGGAGCACCGAAGCACATGGCGATGCAGCTTCTCGAAAAATATGAAAACCGCAACAGAACGTTCTATGGAGGAGCGATAGGTTTTATGGATTTTTACGGTAATTTTAATCACGCGATTATCATACGTTCATTCTTGAGTAAAAATCACACACTACACTGGCAAGCAGGCGCTGGTGTTGTATCAGGAAGTGATCCAGCTAAAGAATTACAGGAAGTTTATAACAAATTAGGAGCGCTTAATAAAGCACTTGACATCGCAGAAGATATATAGATCATGAAAAAGATATTAGTAATAGATAACTACGATTCCTTTGTGTACAATCTTGTACACTACCTAGAAGAATTAGATTGCATCGTGACCGTAAAGCGCAACGACCAGTTTGCACTTGAAGATTGTGAACACTACGATAAGATCCTTTTATCTCCTGGCCCTGGAATTCCAGAAGAAGCTGGTTTATTAAAAGCGGTTATAAAGAAATATGCAGGTAGCATTCCTATTCTTGGAGTTTGCCTTGGACAGCAAGCTATAGGTGAAGTTTTTGGAGGATCGCTCATTAACCTTGATACTGTTTTTCATGGTGTAGCCACTCAAATAAATATTACCCAACCTGACACTGTACTTTTTAAAGATCTTAACGATGAGATTGAAGTAGGTCGTTACCACTCTTGGGTGGTGGCTACAGAAGATTTTCCACCAGCTTTAGAAATCACAGCGGTAGATAAAAATGGTCAGATTATGGCTTTACGTCATAGAGAGCTAGATGTCCGTGGTGTGCAGTTTCATCCAGAATCTGTACTTACTCCAGATGGAAAAACAATGATTAAAAACTGGGTTCTTAGTTAAACGTTTAGTTATGAAGATTACACTACTACTTATATTGAGTTGCTTCTTGTTAATGGGAGGTTGCGATAGCACGCAGAAATCTGCTCAACCTGCTACTCAAACGGAGCCGGTGGTG
Source organism: uncultured Dokdonia sp. (assembly GCA_913060645.1). Lineage (GTDB taxonomy): Bacteria > Bacteroidota > Bacteroidia > Flavobacteriales > Flavobacteriaceae > Dokdonia. Next base: position 17,908 of record CAJXSW010000010.1, read on the forward strand.
GTAATCGAAGCATCTCCTGAGCCACTAAAAGAGGTGCTAACAGAGGAGAACACAGATGCTCATAAAAAACTGATTTTCAACACAAAATTAAGTGTGAGTCCAGAAAGGCCTAACTGGGTTCTGTTTTCAAACGGAACCTACGTTATATTTCCAAAAGGAACTAGTAAAGATGATATGCGCAAAAGCGCGATAGGTCTTTTACAACGCTACAATAATGAACCTTTTAAAGTAAGAAAATCACCTATCGTAAAAGGATGGGTAGCAAGCTCTCCAAAAGGCATTTATAATTATGTAGCGCTAGCACAAGCGAGCTCACGCCTAGCAACCAATAAAGAACTAGCAAGCATAGGAAAACAAAATGTGATGAAGGATAAAGAAAATCCTGTTATCGTTCATATCAACACACCAAAACAATGAAACACATACTCAACAGACTTATAAACCACGACCAACTCACAAAGACAGAAAGTCGTGAGGTACTCGTAAATATTTCTGAAGGAAAATATAATCACAGTCAGATTGCTTCTTTTCTCACAGTCTATATGATGCGTAGCATTACTGTAGATGAGTTAGAAGGTTTTAGAGACGCATTGCTAGACCTCTGTCTTGCAGTGGATTTTTCTGAGTATAATGTTATAGATCTTTGTGGTACTGGGGGTGATGGAAAAGATACTTTTAATATCTCTACACTTTCTAGTTTTATCACTGCTGGTGCTGGAGTAAACGTTACAAAACACGGTAATTACGGAGTGAGCTCTGTGAGTGGTAGTAGTAATGTGATGGAGCACCTTGGTATAAAATTTAGTAATGACAAGGATTTTTTAAAACGTTCTATGGATGAAGTGGGCATGTGTGTATTACACGCACCACTCTTTCACCCTGCTATGAAAAATGTTGCTCCCATACGTAGAGAACTAGGTGTAAAGACCTTTTTCAATATGCTAGGCCCTATGGTTAATCCTGCGTTCCCAAGCAACCAGCTAGTGGGCGTTTTTAATCTCGAACTTGCTAGAATGTACGGATATTTATATCAAAAAGGTGATAAGAATTTTACCATACTACATGCCCTAGATGGTTATGATGAGATCTCACTTACGGGAGCCACAAAAGCAATTACTAATCATACAGAGATGATGCTCGAGCCAGCAGATTTTGGCGTAAGCCCGCTTCTACAAAAAGATATTTATGGGGGAGATTCTGTGGAGTCTTCGGCAAAGATATTTATGGATGTGATTTCTGGTAAAGGAACAGACGCTCAGAATAATGTAGTGTGTGCAAATGCAGGAATGGCGATTGCAACTGTGCAAGGGTTAACTCCTCTTCAAGGATTTGAAAAAGCAAAAGAGAGTTTGTTTTCTGGTAAAGCAGCTCAAAAACTAAGCAAACTACAAGCCTTAAGCAACTAAGATGACGATACTAGATAAAATTACAGCAGATAAAATCAAGGAAGTAGATTTAAGGAAAAGCCTTATTCCTGTGAGCCAACTAGAGCAATCTGTGCTTTTTGAACGAGACGTTATTTCGCTCGCTACGGCAGTGCGTTACGGTTCTGGGATTATTGCAGAGCACAAAAGAAGATCACCTAGTAAATCTGTTATAAATAATGGATTAAATGTACAAGACGTTGCTCGTGGTTATGAGCAAGCTGGCGTGAGCGGGATGTCGGTGTTGACAGATATGAAATACTTTGGTGGTGCACTAGATGATTTAATTATTGCTAGAGCAGCGACTAGTTTTCCGCTATTACGCAAAGAGTTTATAGTAGATGAATACCAGATTCTTGAAGCCAAAGCCTACGGTGCAGATGCGATATTACTGATTGCAGCTACGCTTTCGCGAAAGCAAATAGAGCAGTTTTCAACTTTTGCAAAAGGTCTTGGTCTCGATGTGCTTTGTGAATCTCACAATGAAGAGGAATTACAGAAGTCGATTATGCCATCTGTAGACATGCTAGGTATTAACAACCGAAATCTTAAGACCTTTGAAGTAAGTCTAGAAACGAGCAAGGAACTCATCAAACAGATTCCAGACGATTTTATAAAAATCTCAGAAAGCGGTATCAGTTCTGTAGAGGCAATCAAGGAATTAAAACCACACGGTTTTCACGGATTTTTAATTGGTGAAAACTTTATGAAAACAGATAACCCAGGAGAGAGTGCAGCAACTTTTATAAAGCAATTATGAAGTTAAGATATAAAAAGAAAAAGCTTATTATTTATGCAGTGATTGCCATTGTATGGAGTGTACTTGGTATTACGTCCTTTATTGAAAATGAAAACAATTTCAGTAAGTACTCGTACCTCGTGCTTGGTATCATGTACATTATAATATTTATATTATATCAACATCAAGGATATGCAAAGATTACCAATGGTGTTATAGTCGTTGGAGAATTGAAGAAAAAAAGAATCTCCATTGACCAACTTATAGAGATTAAACACGTGGCTGGTGATTTTGTACTTGTTTCGGAAACAAATAAAGTAAGTCTTAGTAAGGATCAAGTGCGCGAGGAAGACTGGAAAGAGTTTATAGCAATCCCAAAGATTAAAGCCTTAGATCCACATCAATATAATTCTTAGAAGATTAAATAATTACAATTAACCTCAATCGCAATCCTATCATGAAAATCAAAATATGCGGCATGAAGTATAATACACAAGAGGTTGCTGCATTGCAGCCAGACTATCTTGGGTTTATATTTTATGAGAAAAGCAAACGAGATTTTGGCGACCTAGAGATTCCAGAATTACCTGAGGGAATTGACCGCGTTGGTGTTTTTGTGGATGCTGATATTGCTTTCGCGAAAGCGAAAATAACACAGCATAACCTCAACGTAATCCAGTTACACGGAAGCGAGTCGCCAGCATATATAAATGAGCTTCAAGGTTGTCTGGTCGAGCGCAGTCGAGATCTTAAGATTTGGAAAGTTTTTGGAATAAAAGACAACTTTGATTTTGAAAAACTTAAGCCTTATGAAGGAATTGTGGATGGCTTCCTTTTTGACACCAAGGGAAAAGAAAAAGGAGGTAATGGATACACCTTTGACTGGAGTGTATTAAAAGATTACACGTCTCAAACACCTATTATTTTAAGTGGTGGCATAGGACTAGAAGAAGTAGAAAAAGTAACAGAAATACTGGCGACAGATTTACCTATTATCGCACTTGATGTAAATAGCAAGTTTGAAGATGAGCCAGGAATTAAGAATATAGGAAAATTGAAAAAGTTTAAAGCAGCGATTGCAGCGTTTACGCCGTCTCGCTCATAATACAATTGCTATGAATACACTAGAAAAAGAAAAAAGTTACCAAGCAGACGAGAGAGGCTATTATGGAGATTTTGGAGGTGCATTTATTCCAGAAATGCTCTATCCTAATGTAGAAGAATTGCGCTCACAGTATGTACAAATCATGCAAGAGCCAGCCTTTCAAGAAGAGTTCAAACAACTTCTAATGGATTACGTAGGTCGCCCTACGCCGCTTTATTATGCCAAAAGATTTAGTGAGAAGTATGGCACTAAAGTTTACTTAAAAAGAGAAGATCTTTGTCATACAGGAGCTCATAAAGTAAACAACACGATAGGTCAGATTTTAATGGCGCAGCGTCTAGGTAAAACTAGAATCATTGCAGAGACTGGTGCTGGACAGCATGGTGTTGCTACAGCGACCGTTTGTGCACTTATGGGACTAGAATGTATCGTATACATGGGTGCTGTAGATATAGAGCGACAGGCTCCTAACGTGGCTCGTATGAAAATGTTAGGAGCAACCGTGCGCCCAGCAATGTCTGGAAGTAGAACACTTAAAGATGCGACTAACGAAGCGATACGCGACTGGATCAACAATCCAGTAAACACGCACTACATCATAGGTTCTGTAGTAGGGCCACACCCATATCCAGATATGGTAGCTCGTTTCCAGTCGGTGATTTCTGAGGAGACTAAGAAACAATTATTAGAAAAAGAAGGAAAAGAAAATCCTGACTATGTAGTGGCCTGTGTAGGTGGTGGTAGTAATGCTGCTGGATTATACTATCATTATCTAGATCAACCAGATGTAGGCATTATTGCTGTAGAAGCTGCTGGAAAAGGTGTAGATACTGGTGAGAGTGCTGCAACATCTGCACTGGGACGTGAGGGAATTATACACGGAAGTAAGACCTTATTAATGCAAACAGACGACGGGCAGATTACAGAGCCTTATTCTATTTCTGCTGGTCTTGATTATCCAGGTGTAGGACCTATGCACGCAAACCTCTTCCGCTCTGGACGTGGGGAGTTTATCTCTGTTACAGATGAAGATGCGATGACAGCTGGACTAGAATTAAGTAAGCTAGAAGGAATTATACCTGCGATAGAAACAAGTCATGCGCTCGCTATTTTTGAAACCAGAAAATTCAAAAAAGATGATATTGTAGTGATCAATCTTTCGGGACGTGGAGATAAGGATTTGAATACCTATATCGATTATTTCAAATTATAGAAGCACGCTTTCGCGAAAGCAAAAAAACATCAATAATAAATTCCCGCCTACGCGGGAATGACAAAATATTTATTCAGATGAATAGAATAAAACAAAAATTACAAGAAGATAAAAAGCTACTAAGCTTATACTTCACTGCTGGATATCCAGCGATAGATGATACTGTTTCTATCTTAACGCAGCTTCAAGAAAGCGGTGTAGATATGGTGGAGATAGGATTACCTTTTTCTGATCCGCTAGCAGATGGGCCTACTATTCAAGAGTCAAGTACTGCTGCGCTTCATAACGGAATGACTACCGAAAAACTGTTTAGCCAGTTGGACGGTATTCGTGAGACCATTCATATTCCGCTTATTGTGATGGGTTACTTTAACCCGATGTTGCAATATGGCGTTGAGAAATTCTGCAAGCGTTGTCAAGAAATAGGTATCGATGGTATTATCATGCCAGATTTACCACTAGCAGAATACGAAGCGGAGTATAAAGCAATCTTTGAAAAATACGGACTTATAAACGTGTTTCTCATTACTCCTCAAACGAGTGATGCGCGCATCCAGCAACTAGATGCAGCAAGTGATGGCTTTATCTATATGGTGAGTAGCGCGAGTACTACGGGTGGTACTAGCGGCTTTAGTAATACGACTTCAGATTACTTTGAGCGCATCGCAGCAATGAATCTAAAGAGCCAGCAAATTGTAGGATTTGGTATTAGTAATGAAGAGACATTTAAAGCAGCAACTACACACCAAAAAGGAGCCATTATAGGAAGCGCTTTTATAAAGCATATTACTAAGAATGGAGCAAATAGTGTTGCTAGCTTTGTAGAAACCATAAGATAATCAACACTTTAACCTAAGACTAACAAGCCTTTAAGACGAATTAACAATCGTGATTTTTATCTTTATATCAACTTAAAAATGAACAAGATTATGGAACGTAAATTTGAAAGAAAAGTAGAGCAAACAAACCCGACCAATCCAACGGGAAATGTAAACCAGACTACAAATGACTTTGATATCGATAAAAAGACTATCAAAGAACAACAGAATAAAAAGTAAGTTGAGATTACCCTATATATAAATGGTAAAGCCGCCCAATGGGCGGCTTTTTTATGATTTTATCTGAGTAAATTACACTACTCTTTCTCTTGAATCTCTTTCCAAATCTCATTTGCACAAGGTTCTACCACATCTGGCACTAGACCAGAACAGTCACCACCGTTACGGATAACATCGCGCACAATAGATGAAGAGATATAACTCTTACCAGAGCTGGTAAGTAAGAATACGGTCTCGATACCAGATAATTTTCTATTAGTATGAGCTATTGCTTTTTCAAACTCAAAATCGCCAGGATTACGCAGTCCTCTTAGTATGAATTCGCTTTCTTGCTCCTTACAGAAGTCTATAGTAAGACCTTTATAAGTCATTACTTTAATACGCGGCTCATCTTTAAAAGTATCTTCTAAAAATTGCTTGCGCTGCTCTAAAGAGAACATATATTTTTTATCTGAGTTGACACCTATAGCAAGTATTACCTCATCAAATAAGGTCAAGCCTCTTTCTATAATATCATAATGCCCAAGAGTAATAGGGTCAAAACTTCCAGGAAATACTGCTTTTCTTATCATAATCTATAGCTTAATATGGTATTCTTTTAATTACTAGTAACGCTTTCTATGCTTGCGCTCGTTCTATACAATGTTCAATGGCTTCACCAAAAACTTCTGCAAGTGATGATCCTGCTGCTTTAAATTCTCTTGGGATGATACTTTCCTTTGATAATCCAGGATTAGTATTTACCTCAACAAAATGCGGTTTACCCTCGTGAAAGATAAAATCTATGCGACAGATTCCTTTTAAACTCAAGAGATCATAAATCCCTTTTGTAAGTCCTTGCACTTCATTTGTCTCTTTTTCGGAGAGTCGTGCGGGCACAATTTCTTGTGATTTTCCAGAATATTTTGCCTCTAGACTAAAAAAGTCTCCATCTGGTACAATCTCACAAGCAGGCAATACTTGTGTCTCTCCACCAAAATTATACACGCCTACAGACACCTCTGTACCGCTTAAAAAAGATTCTATCAGCACTTGGCTATCTTCTGAGAACGCATGCTCTAGAGCTTGCTCGAGATCTCCTTCTTTATATACTTTACTCACGCCGTAACTAGATCCTGCACGGTTAGGCTTTACAAAACATGGATACCCCACTTTTAAGGCTAGCGAATTTTTAAAGGGCATGTCTATCACATCGCCTTTATTTACGTACACAGATTGCGCCATTGGCACGCCGTATGAACTTAACACGCTTAGTGTGTCGCGCTTATTAAACGTCATTGCGCTTTCATAAAAGTCACAACTCGTCTGTGGGATTCCTAGTAATTCTAGGTAGGCTTGTAGTTTTCCGTCCTCGCCTGGCGTTCCGTGTATGGTATTGTAACAAGCTTGGAATGTTACCTTTTTCGCGAAAGCGTCAATAAAGCTAAAATCGCCTTTATCTATTGCAAATCGCTCGCCATCTATCACACAAAACCATCCCTCCTTAAGGATATGCACGGCATACACTTGGTATTTTTCTTTATCTAAAGAAGCAACTACGGTGGCACCACTGTTAAGCGATATTTGGTACTCGCTACTGTAGCCACCCATTAAAACGGCGATATTTTTTTTCTGCACTTTCGTGAAAATTTGAAAAGACAAAACTAAATCTGTCTCGTTAACGTTAATGTAAAAATAGGTATAATCATACCTACACCAAATAGGCTATCTATTTTATATATTTGCACCCTTAACCATAACCCATCTATGAGTCTTTTAAAATTTCTAGTCAGCAAAGCATTTGTAAAACAAATTGTACTTGCTATCATCATCATCATCGCATTAGTATTTGTTACTAGATGGTGGTTAGGAAGCACCACAAATCACGATGAGCGCATTGCAGTGCCTAATGTAAAAGGGATGACGCTTGATCTAGTCTCTCAAGAACTAGAAAATGCAGACCTACGTTACTTTATTATTGACAGTGCAAATTTTAATCCTGATTATCCTAAGTATTCTGTGATTGATCAAGAGCCTAATGCTGGAAAATTTGTAAAAGAAAACAGACAGATATACTTAGTACTCAACCCATCTGGTTATCAAAAAATGACCATCCCTCCTATTGTAGGTAAAACACGCCGCCAGGCAGAACCTTCATTAAAGGCACTAGGATTTGAGATAGGAAAAGTAACCTATGTAGACTGGATAGGAAAAGACGAAGTAAGAGATATAAGACACAAAGGAAAGAGAGTGAAAGCTGGAGATAGACTAGAAAAAACTTCTGTTATCGACCTAGTATTAGGTAATGGTAAAGGTGACTACCGCGACGCTATTTCTGATGACTCATCAGACGAAAACTAAATAATGAACGAAGAACAATTTATAGGTCCAGAACCTCAAGACGACGAACTTTACGAGCACTACAGTTTTACTGCTAGTAAAGGTCAAGAACCATTACGCGTAGATAAATTCTTAATGAATTTTGTAGAAAATGCTACCCGTAATAAAATCCAGAAAGCTGCCAAAAACGGCAGCATTCAAGTAAATAATATTGTTGTAAAACAAAATTATAAAGTAAAAGCAGGAGATGTTGTGCGTGCCATGTTTGAGCACCCACCGCATGAGTTTTTACTCACTCCAGAAGATATTGATATCGATGTGGTTTATGAAGACGACCAACTTATGGTAGTCAACAAACCTGCAGGAATGGTGGTTCACCCAGGTCACGGCAATTACTCCGGAACGCTTATTAACGCTCTTATCCACCACGTAGACAACCTGCCTAACAACTCTAGTGATAGACCAGGACTTGTACACCGTATCGATAAAGACACTAGTGGTTTACTTGTGGTTGCCAAAACGGAGCAAGCAATGACCCACCTCTCTAAGCAGTTTTTTAATAAAACGACAGAGAGAGAATATGTTGCTATCGTATGGGGTAATGTAACAGAAGACGAAGGAACGATAGAAGGAAATATAGGTCGTCACCCTAAAAACAGGTTACAAAACACCGTTTTTTACGGCGACGAAGAAGACCAAGGAAAACCAGCTGTTACTCATTACAAAGTAATAGAGCGTCTAGGCTATGTAACACTTGTGAGCTGTAAGCTTGAGACAGGACGTACGCACCAGATACGTGTGCACATGAAGCACATAGGACACACCTTATTTAACGATGAGCGTTATGGTGGTAATGCTATCTTAAAAGGAACGACGTTTACTAAGTATAAACAGTTTGTAGATAACTGCTTTAAGATTTTACCACGCCAGGCACTGCATGCAAAAACATTAGGTTTTGTACACCCTACTACCGGAGAATACAAACGTTTTGAAACCCCAGTACCAGAAGACATGACGGGCTGTATAGATAAGTGGCGATCTTATGCTACGCACAGTAAGGAGCAATAGTTGGACTACGCTTTCGCGAAAGCTGATACTACAAACTCATAATTACATTAAAAGCGAGTCATTGTTTAAAAACAATGACTCGCTTTTTTTATGGTTACTGTTGACAAATCTGTTATTTAAAAATATGGTTTAAAGAGTGTTGTGAGGTGAAAGCTTGTATATTGATGATTGTAATTATTAGCCATTGTACTAAGAACATGATGTCTAGATAAAAAAATTTGATGTTGAGTTTTAAAAAAATATTACTCTTAACCATAGTTATCAGTATAGTTTCTTGCCAGAATGCAGAGAAAACTTCAGAGGTTGAGCATAATAGCTCTAATCAAGACGATGTGATTCAAATAGGAATCATAGATCGCATAGAGTCAAATGTACTTGGACAAGAAAGAACACTTGCTATTTACCTTCCAGAGAGTGCTAGAGATCCTAAGAGAAAGAAACAGCAATATCCAGTAGTTTATCTTTTAGATGGCAGGTATCCATTCGTCCCTTTCGTAGGTATGTTGAAGCAATACAGCGAAATGAATGGCACAGAAATACTTCCAGAAATGATTGTGGTTGCTATTGATAACATCGATAATAATAGCAGAATGATGGATTTTTCGCCAACAACAGATGGGAGGCCTGAAAAATTTGGTGGTGGAGATAAATTTCTACAATTTATAAAAACCGAGCTTTTTCCATATATAGAGAAAAAATATGCCGGATCTCAACACAGAACTCTTATTGGTCATTCATTTGCTGGTCTAGCTGTAATGAACGCGCTTACAACACAGCCAGAAATGTTTGATAATTATCTTATGATTGACGGCAGCTTGCATTTTGACAATGAAATATTTCTTAAAAATTCGAAATACAGCTTAAAGCAAAAAGACTTAAAAAATAAGAACCTTTATATCGCTATTGCAAACACAGCAACTTATGGAAGCACTTTAGAGAGTATTAAAACAGATACGATTTCTGCAAATAAATATGTCCGTCATTCACTTGAACTAGTGAGACAAATAGAGCAAATGGATACAGACTTAAATATGAAATGGAAATATTATGACAAAGACACTCATGGAAGCACTGCTTATCTAGCTACTATGGATGCCTTACGGTTTTTCTATTCTTGGTATGAGTTTAAGGAAGAACACAAATACCGCAGCAAATATTACTTTCCTAAATCTGAAGATGATCATTTTGCAACGTTAACCAAAAATCACTTCAAAAAGGTTTCAAGTCAATTAGGTTATGAACTTAAACCTGAACAAAATTGGTTGAGTGAGTATGCCTATTCAATGCTTAGTTTTCATAAACAACCTGAACAAGCCATCGAAACCTACAAATTAGCTATCGAGTATTATCCAAATAGCGCAAATGCCCACAATAATCTTGCAGACTTTTATCTCTCGCAACAGGATACCATTCCAGCAATAAACTATTATACCAAAGCACTAGAATTAGATAATGATTCTAAGGTTCTTGAAAAACTCAGAAGCCTAGAAGCAACCAATTAATAATCTAGTTTATCAATTATTTACAAATACTCAACTCCTACCTCAACATCCCACCCCAACCTTCCCTCCAAAGGAAAGGAGCTAGAAGTCTCCCTTTGAATGGAGATTTAGAGGGATGTTGTGTAAAACAGATAATTTCAATTTCCCATCTCACTGACCATTACCCTTATTCAATCCCGCCATAGTCAAAAACAATAGCAACTACTGTGTGTAATGCACATAATTGCTAACTTTGATGTCAAAGAAAATTACTTATGAAAATCGTTGTTTCTCCAGCAAAGTCACTCAATTTTGAATCAAAACTCCCAACCACTAGAGCTACGCAACCGCAGTTTCTTGAAGAGGCAGAAAAGCTTAATAGTAAACTCTCAAATACTACAAAGAAAGAGATTCAAGATTTAATGCACATTAGTGAGAAACTGGCAGATTTAAACTACCAGCGTTATCAAGATTTCACAACACCATTTACAAAAAGTAATGCGCGACCAGCGGTTTATACTTTTGATGGTGATGTTTACACAGGTCTTGATGCTTACACGATCCCAACAGAAAAATTAGACAAACTTCAAGACACGCTAAGGATCTTAAGTGGTATGTATGGAATATTACGCCCACTAGATTTAATGCAGGCTTACCGTCTTGAGATGGGAACTAAGCTAGAATACTACAACACTAAGAACTTATATGAGTTTTGGGGAGACACACTAACTAATCGTCTTAATGAGGAACTAGAAGATGATGAGCTTTTTGTAAATCTTGCGAGCCAAGAATACTTCAAAGCAGTACAACCTAAAAAACTTAAGGTTCCAGTAATCACACCTATTTTTAAAGACTTTAAAAATGGCAAGCTAAAGATTATTGCTTTTTACGCAAAGAAAGCACGAGGCTCGATGGTACGTTATATTATTGATAAAGATGTAAACAGCATAGAAGATCTTAAAGGATTTGATTATGACGGCTACGCATACAGCGCAGAGGAGTCTAATGAAGATAAAAACGAATTTGTATTTACAAGGTAATCGATGCTTAGATCACTAATTATAGCGCTGTTTGTTCTCACTTGTGTACCAGCAGTTGCTTGCACCTGTGCAAAAGACCCAAGAGTTTCAAAAAAAGAAGAAATTACAGAAAAGTACGAACGCGCTGATGTCGTTTTTAGTGGTAATCTTATCAAAAAAGTAGCACTTAATAAAGCACGCAAGCGCAGTAGCGGGGATCCCGTGCTTTATACCTTTGAAATTATCCATCATTACAAGGGTTCTTTTTCTAAAAGCACTATTGAGATAGTTTCTGAAGCTTTTGGGAGTAGCTGTGGCTATAACTTTAATGAAGGTTTGACTTACTTAGTGTATACAAGAGCTAGTTCGCATTTTAATGATAGATTTCCACAACTGGTAGATGATAAAAATGCACATACAACCGGTCTCTGTTCTGGAAATATGCTTAGAAAAAAGGTAGACAAAAAACAGCTACGCATTTTAAAAAGACTAAAAGCAAAAGGTTAAACCTTCTGCATTTTCGCAGCATCCTTAGCTTTCTTTCTTCCTTTTTTTCTTCTTTTTGCGCCAAAAGTTCCGCGGCTTATTTTTCCTCTTCTTGATTTTTTATCTCCTCTTCCCATATCCATAATTTTAGTTCTTCTCAAGGTAGCATTTTTCAAAAAGAACCTATTTTAAAATTCTGTTAATCATCTGCCTATACTATCTTTATAAATAAAAAGTATCACTATGACGTATTACATTCTTATTGCGCTACAACTGGCATGTGCTTACCACGTTTACAAGAATAAAAATAGTTTTTACTGGTACTTTGCTATCCTCCTATTGCCTGCCATAGGCTGCCTAGTATATGTAATCGCTCAGATTTTCAATAAAAAGGATGTTGCTGTCGTTCAAAAGGAATTTACAGCGGTTATTAACCCTACTAAAAAGATAAGCCAACTAGAAAAGAAAGTAGAATTTTCTGACACGTATTCTAATCGTGTGGAGCTAGGCGATGCATTACTTGCGATAGGCAACTTTAAAGAGGCAGCGATTCAATACAATAGTGTTTTAAAAGGAAGTCAGAAAAACGATTACTACGCAAATACACAATTACTACTTGCTCTTTTTGAGCAAGAAAAGTATGATGAAGTAATTGCCATAGGTGAGAAAATGAGCACCGTCTCAGATTTTGAAAAATCACAAGCACAGTTTAAATATGGGCTCGCCTTATCAAAAACTGGTAAGGACGAAGAAGCAGAAGTTATCCTCAAAAAAATAGATCAGCGATATTCTAATTATCCTGAACGCGTGCAACTCTCAAAATTTTATATTGAAAGTAAGATGCAATCTAAAGCGCTAGAAGTGCTACACGAGATGCAAGAAGAGTTTTTGAACCTTACTACACCCAATAGAAAACTACACAAAAACACTTTTATAGAAGTAGAAAGACTTGTTGCTGCGACACAATCATAATGTCTGTTTTTAAACATACACATCCTTATCCACCGTTTAATATTGAGAACGCCACAAAACTCATTGTAGGCACACTTCCTCCTCCTAGATTTACAGAAGGCACTCTTAAAACGGGAGATGTAAACTTTTGCTACGGCAGTATCGATGGGCAACTATGGCCTATTTTAAATAAGATTTTCAATCTCAATCTTACTTTTGAAACTACAGAGCAAGCCATTCAAGAGCGCAAAGATTTTCTCATATCTCGTAATATCGGTGTTTGTGATATTGTCGCTTCCTCAGAACGCATTAAAATAGACGCCTCAGATATTGGGATGACTAATGTGACGCTTAGAGATATTTTCGGTTACTTGAGCAAATCTCCAAAAGTGGAAACACTATTATTCACAGGAGGAAATAGTAAAAACGGCCCTGAGTATTTCTTTAGGAAAGCTTGCAAAGAACAGGATGTAAAGTTGAAAGTGGTAAGTAGCGAAGTACCACGAGTTCATCAGTTTCAATGGCAAGGACGCACTATTAAAACGGTTTCTCTCACTGCACCATCTGGAGCGGCAAATAGAGCCGTGGGCAGTCTTGCGCTTTACAAACAACTTAAAAAAGAGAATCCACATTTCAATACTATAGACTTCAGAGTCTTGCAGTACACTCCTTTCTTTTAATTTTTTTACGCTTTCGCGAAAGCGTAACTCAAACACTATACATCCAAAAATAACTTACTTTTTATTTTTGAGCCAATTTGTATCTTCACACTTCAAGTACAACCAAATGAAAAGACTTTTTTTACCCCTACTACTCGCCATTATCATAAGTTGTGGTGACACAAAAGATAATCCAAAAAATAAAGACTTTACTACGCGCTTTGAAAAAAGCGGAGGTACAGAAACGCCAACCTACCAAGAAGTCATCGCTTTTTATAAGGATCTCGATACTGCGTATCGCTCTATTAAAACCTATGAAGTAGGCACGACAGATGCTGGCGAACCGCTCACGCTAGTTACTTTTAATCCTAATCGAAGTTTTGACAGTGAGTTTTCTGATGATAAAGATGTGCGTCGTATTCTCATTAATAATGGTATTCACCCTGGCGAGTCAGACGGGATCGATGCTACCATGATGCTCATGCGAGATCTTGCACAAGGAAAGATAGAAGCTCCAGAAAACACATGGGTAAGTGCGATTGCAATTTATAATGTAGGTGGCGCTCTTAACCGTAATAGCGGGACGAGAACCAATCAAAACGGACCAAAAGAATATGGTTTCCGAGGAAATGCTCAAAACTATGATCTTAACCGTGACTTTATAAAGCGTGACACAAAAAATGCTGCCGCTTTTGCAGAAATTTATCACATGATTGAGCCAGATGTTTTTATAGATAATCACGTAAGCAATGGCGCAGATTATCAATACACGCTCACACATCTCTTTACACAACACAACAAACTAGGAGGAGCATTAGGTGACTACGTGCATGATGAGTTCCAGCCTATGCTAGAGGAAGACCTTAAGACAAAAGACTGGGAGATTACTCCTTATGTGAACGTCTTTAATAGCACTCCAGAAAAAGGTTTTAGCCAATTTATGGATTACCCACGCTACTCGACGGGTTTTACCTCGCTATGGAATACTATAGGGCTTATGGTAGAAACGCACATGCTTAAACCATACAAACCTAGAGTAGAAGGAACGTACGAATTGATGAAAAGCATCTTAAAAATCACTGCCGAGAACGGCACGAAAATTAAAGAAATGCGTGAAGGTGCTTTTAACGCTTTCGCGAAAGCGGAAACCTATCCCGTACAATTTGCTCTAGACACGACCAAAACCACAACCCTAGACTTCTTAGGCTATGAAGGAAAGATGCAACCTAGTGAATTAACAGGAAAGGAACGTCTTAAATATGACGTTAATAAACCCTTTACCAAGAAAGTTACTTACTACGATTATTTTAAGCCTACAAAGGAGGTAACGATACCAAAAGCTTATGTAATCCCCAGAGGTTACAGAGATGTTGCGCTTATTTTAAAGGCAAATGACATTAAATTTGATCAGCTTAAAAAGGACACGACATTTGTAGCTCAAGTATATCATATAGACACCTATGAAACTCGAAATAGCCCTTATGAAGGTCATTATTTACATTACAACACCAGTTTAAAAACTTCTGAAGAAGAAGTTACCATACCAAGAGGTGGTTATATAGTGCCTACAGACCAGAAAGGAATACGCTACATTCTAGAAACGCTAGAGCCAGAGGCGACAGATAGTTTCTTTAACTGGAACTTTTTTGACACCATATTACAACAGAAGGAAGGCTTCTCGCCATACGTATGGGAAGATAAGGCTCAACAATTTCTTGAGACCCACCCTAAAATTAGAATAGAGTTTAATCTCAAGAAGTCGTTAAATCCTGATTTTGCAAATAATTGGTACGCTCAGCTAGACTGGATTCATAAAAAATCTTCTAGTTATGAGAAGGCACACCTACGCTACCCTATCGTTAGGATGCTTAATTAAATATTCTTTAGGAAAGATAAGCTTGATATTTTCGTAAGATTTATCAAGCGCTTTCTGTGATTTTTCAAAGTTGAGCCACTTGGCTTTCTTAATACCTTCCTTTGCTTGCGGCACTAGCTCGTCTGTGCAGCTTGTGTGCATTTCAAACCAGAAGGTCTCCTTAAGACGGAACTCTCCATTACGTTTAAAAACGTGGTAAGTAATTTCCAGAGGCTTTTTAATAGTAAGACCAGTCACACCAGTCTCCTCCTCTACTTCTCTAATAGCACAGTCTTCTATATCTTCTTTTTTCTCGATTTTACCTTTAGGTAAGTCCCAGCGACCGTTACGATGTATAAAAAGAATTTCTTTTTTATCATTATATACGAGTCCGCCGCCCGCTATTACAAGTTTGAGTTTCTTGCGCAGGTGCTTGAGTAACTTCTCTTCCTTAGGGTGGTAGAGGTTAATATATAACTGTTCTCCATCATATAATTTCTTGATCAATTTCTTGATCTTGACCTTCTTTATGGAGATGGTTTTATAGTTCTTCCCTATTACCTTTTCTGTAGATAGAATAATAGGAATATCATTCACAAAAACTTTATACATTTGCATTATGATTTTAGACAAAGAAACGGCAAAAAAAACTGCCGAATTGCTTTTGCAAATTAATGCAATAAAATTACAACCGCAAGAACCTTTTACATGGGCTTCTGGTTGGCAATCCCCAATTTATTGTGATAACCGCATCACTCTATCGTACCCTCCTATTAGGAACTACATTCATCAAGAAATGGCAAAGCAAGTAGAAAACATCTACGGCAAGCCAGATGCTATTGTGGGTGTTGCTACAGGAGCCATAGGTATTGGTATGCTTGTTGCAGATTATCTCAACGTACCATTTGCTTATGTACGTCCAGAGCCTAAGAAGCACGGACGTAAAAACCAGATAGAAGGTCACTTAGAACCTAACAGCACTGTTGTGGTGATAGAAGATCTTATAAGTACAGGTAAGAGTAGCCTTATGGCAGTAGAAGCTCTTAAAAATTCTAACATGACGGTAAAAGGGATGCTTGCCATCTTTACCTACGGTTTTGATACCGCTACTCAGAATTTTGAAGAAGCTGGAGTTACACTAAACACACTTAGTGATTACTCTCATTTACTACTACAAGCTAGGGACACAAATTTTATTACCGAAGCACAACAAGAAACGCTAGAAAACTGGCGTAAGAGCCCGTCAACCTGGGAAAAATAATATTAAAAAAACCTAAATGAATTTAGAAAGCCCTGTAAAGACGCTCAACAAGTCACAAGAAGAAGTTTATAACTTCTTAATGAACATTGAGAACTTTGAAAAATTAATGCCAGAAAACACAAAGTTTGAAAAGATAAGCGACACACGTTTCCTTTTTGGACTTAAAGGAATGCCAGAAATAGTACTAGATCTTAAGGAAGGAATTCCTCATAGTAAAGTAGTACTAGGAGCCGCAAGTGACAAAATACCTTTCCAACTTACTGCAGATATTAAAGAACTAGCAGCAGATAAAACTGAGGTACAACTTCACTTTGAAGGAGAATTTAACGCCATGATGGCAATGATGGTTAAAGGACCTATCACAAAATTTATAGGTACACTTTCTGATAATATGGATGTAATTGCATAACGCAGTTTAAATTCAATATTTCGCAAAAATCAAAGAAGTCCTACAATCTTGAGCAATCTCGATGGTAGGACTTTTTTATATGCTTATTTTTACATAATAAATTCAACAATATGGCAGACATAGAGAAGCTAGAAGCATTTGTAACCCAAGTGCGTAGAGATATCGTACGACAAGTACACAAAGTAAGTTCTGGACACCCAGGCGGATCATTAGGATGTGCCGAATTTATTTCGGTTCTCTATCAAGAGCTTATGGAACGCAAAGAAGGATTTGATATGGACGGTATAGGAGAAGACCTCTTCTTCCTTTCAAACGGGCATATCTCTCCAGTTTTTTATAGTGTATTAGCTCGTTCTGGATATTTCCCAGTCGAAGAGCTTAATACTTTTAGACTACTCAACTCTAGACTACAAGGACACCCTACTACACATGAAGGGCTTCCTGGAGTGCGTATCGCCTCTGGATCACTAGGTCAAGGATTAAGTGTTGCGGTAGGTGCAGCTCAAGCAAAAAAACTTAACAAAGACAACCACACTATCTATACCTTAATGGGAGATGGTGAATTGCAAGAAGGTCAAAACTGGGAAGCAATTATGTATGCTTCGGCAAAAAAGGTTGATAATATTATAGCTACCGTAGATCTTAACGGTCAGCAGATAGATGGTAGCACAGACCACGTTTTAAATATGGGAAGTGTGCGTGCAAAGTTTGAAGCTTTTGGGTGGATTGTTCTTGATATCGAGCAAGGAAATGATGTAGAAGCTATTGTAAAAGGTATGAATCAAGCCAAAGATCTTTCTGGAAACGGAAAACCAGTTTGTGTATTATTACACACAATCATGGGTAATGGTGTAGACTTTATGATGGGCACACACGCGTGGCATGGTAAAGCTCCTAATGATGAGCAACTCGCGAGTGCTCTAGCACAGAATCCAGAAACTTTAGGCGACTACTAAACCTTTTTCTTATTACGCTTTCGCGAAAGCGTACCAAAAATCATTACAATGAAAACATACGAAAATACAGGCAGTAAGGATACAAGATCAGGTTTTGGAGCAGGAATGACAGAATTAGGAAGAACAAATCCTAATGTGGTTTCTCTTTGTGCAGATCTTATAGGTTCTCTAAAAATACAGACGTTTATAGATGAAAATCCTGAACGTTTTTTCCAAATAGGAATTGCCGAAGCCAATATGATGGGTATCGCCGCAGGACTAACAATAGGTGGCAAAATTCCTTTTACAGGAACTTTTGCAAACTTCTCTACGGGTCGTGTTTATGACCAGATTAGACAGTCTATCGCATATTCTGATAAAAATGTAAAAATATGTGCATCTCACGCAGGTCTTACCTTAGGTGAAGATGGTGCTACGCACCAAATTCTTGAAGACATCGGACTCATGAAGATGTTACCAGGGATGACAGTAATAAATACGTGTGATTATAACCAGACCAAAGCGGCTACTATAGCTCTTGCAGATCACGTAGGGCCAGTTTATTTACGTTTTGGACGTCCAGTAGTAGCTAACTTCACTCCAGAAGATCAAAAATTTGAAATAGGGAAAGCAGTACAATTACAAGAAGGTAATGATGTAACTATTGTTGCGACTGGCCACCTAGTATGGGAAGCGCTTGAGGCTTGCAAAGTACTTAATGAAAAAGGTATCACAGCAGATGTAATCAATATACACACTATCAAACCTCTAGACGCAGAGGCAATCATCAAGTCTGTAAAAAAGACTGGATGCGTGGTAACTGCAGAGGAGCATAACTTTTTAGGAGGTCTAGGAGAAAGTGTAGCAAGAGAGTTATCTCTTACTCACCCTGTGCCACAAGAGTATGTTGCGACAGCAGATACCTTTGGTGAAAGTGGGACGCCAGCACAACTTATGGAAAAGTACGGGCTTAATGCAGATGCTATTGTAAAGGCTGTAGAAAAAGTAGTTGCTAGAAAATAATCAAACAACACAACCGTTTACATAAAAGACATAGGCAGTATGATTGTAACATACTGCCTTTTTATTTGTCTCTTTATTAATCAATAAAACTTCAATTATGAAAAAAATCATTGTAGCAGTATTACTCTTATCAGGTATGACTGCATTTAGCCAAAGCGCTGGCTTCGGAATCAAGGGCGGACTCAATTATGGCTCTGTAGGAGATCTAGAGTTTACCTCAGAATTTGCCGAGAGTACTTTTGACAAGGAAAATAAGTCTGGCTTTCACGCTGGTATTTATTATAAGGCAGTGTTTGCCGGTATCTTCATACAGCCAGAGTTACTTTACACAAAAATCAACACAGAATATCAGAGCAATATCTCGGGTTCAAATAGTATTGATTATGAATTGTCAAAAATTGACATTCCAGTACTCGTAGGTTTCAATGTTATAGGCCCTTTAAATGTGAAAGCTGGACCTTCTTTTCAGTACATTATAGATGATGAATTTGACGGGATAGACATTGATTTTGAAGATCCAGAAAATTCATTTACTGTAGGCTACCAACTAGGTGCAGGGCTTTCATTTGGTAAGCTAGGAATTGATGTGAGATATGAAGGAGCATTTACAGACAATACCATTGTAACAGAAGCACAGGCTGAAGATAATAGTGTAGGCTTTAAAGTAGATGCAAGACCATCGCAATGGATTTTAAGTTTATCGTACTCTCTTGATGGAGGGAACTAGCTTTAAAAAATTATAGCTTTTAAAATCGGGTATTCTTTATGGGAATACCCGTTTTTCTTTTTGGTATACCTTGTGCCTATTTTTAAGAGGAATATAAAACAAGTATTATGCTCAATCTCTAGCCTCGATGTTGAAGTTTATAATCTACATATCGAACCACTTAACATCTTTGATAACCTTCTCAAATCACTTCATTCAGCATCAAAAATCAGTTTAAATAAAAAAGGCACATTGTTTGAACAATGTGCCTTTTAAGTATGTGTATTACGTTTTCGCGAAAGCTTAATTAAATTCTAACTATCTGCATCTAGATAATCAGGTATACCGTCTCCGTCTGTATCTGTATATGTAACAACTCCCGTTGTACTATTGATTACAATTTCATCTATTGTATCTCTACCATCACCATCATCATCGATATCAAGATGGTCATTTATTCCGTCTCCATCCGTATCAATAAACGAAACTAAATTTCCATCTTCATCACGAATAATCTCTAATTTAGTAAGAACACCATCATTATCATCATTAGGATCTTGAAATGCTGCTGCACTGTCATTATCTGGATTATCTGCATCATCAAAAAGGAAACCATTTCCATCGAGATCTTCATCTAAACTTTTAATACCGTCCCCATCATGATCCGTAACTCTAACATTAAAAACTGAAAATGTAAATATTAACGAACTATAAAGGTCGCCTGTATTACTTTGTGCAAAATAAGCTAATCCACTAGGAATAAATGCTGCCCCTATTCCAAAATTTTCATAACTCGTAGTTCCATCCCCGTTTACAACA
Organism: uncultured Dokdonia sp.; assembly: GCA_913060645.1. Lineage (GTDB taxonomy): Bacteria > Bacteroidota > Bacteroidia > Flavobacteriales > Flavobacteriaceae > Dokdonia. Next base: position 38,438 of record CAJXSW010000010.1, read on the forward strand.
GGACCAGAACTAGCCCCTTTAAAACCAGCAAGCCCATTAGAAAATCCATCTATGGTAAATGGCAAGTCAAACCACTGAGGATTTGGTACTGATTCAAATACATCACCATAAATATTAACACCTTCAATTGTTGCAAAAACAGAATCTACAAATGTTGATGGCGCTTTTTCACTCTCTCCTTGCCTAGCCGATAATATATACAAGGTTTGTTCTGTATCAACTCTTGTATATGTAAGTGATCTTAGTTCAGGTCTATCAATGATAGGAGTTTTATCTATATTATCTCCAGCAATAGTATCAAAGCGTACTTTATAATCAAATTCTTCTAAGGGATTTTCAAACTCTTCATAATTGTAAAAGTGTGTCTCAAGATATTCGCGTATTAACGCATCATCCTCAATAGACTGCTCCCCCCTATCACGTAATGGCACCGCTACCACACCATTATCATCGTCAGAAGGACAACCAACACATAGTAATAAAACTATCGCTAAACCTAGGTAATTTCTTAATTTCATCAATTTTAATTTAAGGACTGCAAGATACAATTTTGATGTATTTTTGCACATTACTTTACCTTTATTAACGCGGTTTTATCCCTTTTTATATGAGAGTAGACAAATATTTATGGTGCGTGCGCTACTTTAAGACTAGATCGATAGCTACAGCAGCTTGCAAGAAAGGTCAAGTCAAAATTAACAACACCTCTATTAAACCTTCTCGAGACATATATCCTTCTGACACTATTTCTGTGCGTAAAAACCAAGTCACTTACGTACTAGAGGTCCTTGACCTACCTGAAAGCAGGCTAGGTGCAAAACTAGTAGGCATGTATGTGCGCGACAAAACTCCTAAGGAAAATCTTGAGAAACTAGAATTACTTAAATACTCAAAAGATTATTATCGTAAAAAAGGAGTGGGTCGCCCTACTAAAAAAGACAGAAGAAGCATTGATGAGATTTACAACAATGACGATTTTTTTAAAAGCGATGAAGAAGAATAGTAGGTTAATTGAATATCTTTAACCCATAAGCTAGCACAGATATGAAAGTTAAACTGGAGAAAATATTAGATCATCAAGCAATAGCTCATAAAACAAAGCGCATTGCTTTTCAAATCTACGAAAGCAATGCAAATGAAGAAGAAGTGATTCTAGCAGGCATTGCAGATAACGGTTACAAATTTGCCGAACGTCTCGCTATGGTTCTTACAGAGATATCTCCTCTCAAGACAATTCTTTGTAAAGTGACTATGGATAAGAAAAATCCGCTAGGTACTGTACAAACGAGTCTTCCTGCAAGTGAATACCAAAACAAATCTGTAATTCTTATAGACGATGTTCTCAATTCTGGAACTACGCTCGTATATGGCGTAAAACATTTTCTTGATGTGCCATTAAAGAGATTTAAGACAGCTGTACTAGTAAATAGAAATCACAAAAAATACCCCGTAAAAGCAGATTTCAAAGGCATCTCTTTAAGTACATCACTTAATGAATCTGTAAAAGTCAGCTTTAGAAAAGGCAACGACACTGCTGTTTTAGAGTAGTTTCTTTAAAATTTCAGCAGTTAATTCTTCTGGTGATTGGGTTTCTACTTTAATCACAACATCCGCCTGGTTATAATAAAACCCTCTCTCAAATAAATGCTTTCTTATATAGTCTTCTAGATCTTCTAGTGATTGCATGCTAGCAATCAATGGGCGCTCCTCTTTTGCCTCCCATAATCTATTTGCAAGTACTTTAAAGTTCCAATTAAGGTACATTGTCTTTGCATTTGCTTCTTTAATGAGCTCCAAGTTGTTTCCATAACAAGGTGTTCCACCACCTAAAGCGACTACTATATCGACATCGTTCTCATCAATTAACGCTTTTAGATGTCTTGTTTCGGCTTTTCTAAAATAAATTTCACCTTTATTTTTAAATATTTCTGAGATACTATTTCCCTCTGCCTCTTCTATATAGGTATCAAAATCTAAAAATTTGTAAGAAAGTGCTTCAGCGAGTAGTGGTCCAATGGTTGATTTTCCTGACCCCATGTACCCCATTAAAAAATATTTCATATGCGAACTTATTGAAAAACAAAGGTATATATTAAACTAAAAAAAAGAATGAAAATTTTATTTAAAAGGTTTGGAAATAAGAATTAATTAGATGTATATTTGCACCCGCAATGAGGCAATGACCTGGTAGCTCAGTTGGTAGAGCATCTCCCTTTTAAGGAGAGGGTCCCGGGTTCGAGCCCCGGCCAGGTCACTTTATGAGTATAAACCTTCATCACTAGATGAAGGTTTTTTTATGCTTTAAATTCAACAACCCTTAAAAATAGTTTTAGATTCACTCTAGAGTCTCACAAGAACATTTTATATTTGCACCCGCATTGATAAAATGCTACCTATCTACCCGGGTGCTGAAATTGGTAGACAGGCACGGTTGAGGGCCGTGTGCACTAGTTGCGTGTGGGTTCAAGTCCCATTCCGGGTACAAAGAGAGTTAATCACATGATTAACTCTTTTTTTTATTACAATTCTTCCATAGATATTCCACAACCCATTAAGCTATAAGGCTTCAGTAGGTTCACTAAACTAATTCCTATCTTAAATTATCTCGCTTTCGCGAAAGCGTAATTACATTTTCATAAACTTTGTTTAAATTTTAATACTCATAGGTTAAACAAAATAATTTAATTCCCTACTTTTACATATAAATAAGGAGTTTTATGAAAAATGCTGTAAAGACAAAATTTAGTATAAAGGACCTTGAAGGCCTAAGTGGCATTAAGGCACATACTATACGTATATGGGAAAAAAGATATGGACTCCTTGAACCTCAACGTACGGATACCAATATTAGAACATATGCACTGAGCGATTTACAGAAATTACTTAATGTTGTGTTTCTTACGGAGCATAAATACAAAATCTCAAAAATTGCCCGTCACTCTACAAAAGAAATAGCAGCACTTGTTGCAAGCTTAATTTCTGAATCTAATGAGTCTAGTGAAAATCATGCTATTAATTCATTTAAAATAGCAATGATGAATTTTGATCAAAATTTATTTCATAAAACATACAATGCACTTAATGAGACGAAGCCCTTTGTAGATATATTTTATGAAGTCTTTATACCATTACTACACGAAATAGGATTGTTATGGCAAACGGACACCATAAATCCATCGCACGAGCATTTTATATTCAATCTCATCAAGCATAAAATTCTTATTAATATTGAAAAAACGCAAATCAGTGTCCCACCGTTAAAAGAGAAGACATTTGCGCTTTTCCTCCCTGAGAATGAAATACACGAGTTAGGATTATTATTTCTTAATTACGAATTGGTTTCTCACGGATATAAAGTTATTTACTTAGGACAAAGTATTATGCTTTCAAATTTAAAATATCTTTCAGTTAACCATCCTAATCTATCATTTGCATCTTACTTCACTGTTAATCCCTTAGAAAGTGAGATTCCTCAATACTTTGAAGATTTTAATGCTGTTTTTGAAAATCAGAAATTAGATTTATACGTATTAGGCGCAATGACTAGTAAAATAGATGAAACAAAAATCCCTTCAAATATTCATATTATGCTTAGCATAAGAGAGTTTGTAAATGTTATAAAACAGTCTACCCCATCATATGCATAAAAAAATTATAATCATAGGTTCTGGATTTTCCTCTCTATCTGCAGCAAGTTATCTTGCCAAAGCAGGAAATGAGGTTCACCTTTATGAAAAAAACAGTACGCTAGGAGGACGGGCAAGACAGCTCAAACGTGATGGATTTACCTTTGATATGGGACCTAGCTGGTACTGGATGCCAGACATTTTTGAGAAATTCTTTGGGGATTTTGGAAAGAAAGTATCAGATTATTACAGTTTAGAAAAACTGGATCCTGCATATCATGTTTGGTTTGCAGATGAGATTGTGACCATAGGTGACACCCTTGATAAAATTGCTATAGAATTTGAACGCATAGAACCGGGCAGCTCACCAGCATTAAAAAAATTCATCAAAGAAGCAGGGGTTAATTATGACATTGCTATCAATGATGTAGTAAATAAACCTGGCCTTTCTCCATTTGAGCTAGTAACACCGGAGACTGCTGTACGAGTTGCACAATTTTTCAAAACGATAAGTGATGATGTGCGTAAAGCATTTAAAAATGAGAAACTTGTTTCTATCTTAGAATTTCCAGTGCTCTTTCTTGGTGCAAAACCAGATAAAACACCTGCTTTTTATCGCTTTATGAATTATGCAGATTTTGGCTTAGGAACTTGGCACCCTAAAGGTGGAATGCATTCGGTGATAAAAGGAATGATTACACTAGCCGAAAGTCTAGGTGTAACCATGCATACAGATGCAGGCGCATCAAAAATAATTGTAGAAAACGGAGTAACTAAAGGTATCGTTGTCAATGGAGAAACGATCAATGCAGACGTCGTAGTAAGTGGCGCAGACTATCACCATACTGAGACTTTACTAGAACCTTCGGATCGTCAGTATTCAGAAAAATATTGGGAGAGTCGAGTTTTTGCTCCTTCATCACTCCTCTTTTATGTAGGGTTTGACAAGAAATTTGAAAAAGTTGCTCATCATAATTTATTTTTTGACACGGATTTTAATGAGCACGCAAGAACGATTTATGATGATCTTGCTTGGCCCAAGGAACCGTTATTTTACGCAAATTTCCCATCTATTAGTGATGAAACTATGGCTCCTACCGGTAAAGAAAATGGATTTTTCTTGATACCAATAGCACCTGGAGTAGAAGATACACAGGCACTTAGAGATAAATATTTTGACATAATTATGGAGAGGCTTGAGCGTCTTTCTGGTCAAGACTTTAGAAGTCACATATTATTTAATGAATCTTTTTGCGTTAAAGATTTTATAAGCGAATACAATAGCTTTAAAGGCAATGCATACGGAATGGCAAACACCTTAAAACAAACTGCATTTCTTAGACCTAATTTACGAAGTAAGAAAGTGAAAAATTTGTATTTTACTGGTCAGTTAACGGTTCCTGGTCCTGGCGTACCACCAGCTCTTATATCTGGAAAGTTAACATCTCAACTTATAGCAAAAATTAAAAGTTAATATGAAATCATTATTTGACACCGTTTCCAGAAGTTGTGCCAAGGTTGTTACCCAATCTTACAGCACTTCCTTTGCCAGCGCTACAAAGATGCTTGCTCCGTCAATAAGACAGGACATTTACAATATTTATGGTTTCGTACGCTTTGCAGATGAGATTGTAGATTCTTTTCATGATTATGATAAAGCGCTTCTTTTTGAGCGTTTTGATCAAGATCTTAAAAATGCGCTAGAAGACAAGATAAGCTTAAACCCTATTCTCAATGCTTTTCAAGAGACGGCACACAAGTTTGCTATAGAACAAGAGCACATAGATGCTTTTATGAAAAGTATGCGTCTTGACCTTACAAAGTCGGATTATCTAACAGATGCAGAGTACAGAGAGTATATCTATGGAAGCGCAGATGTAGTAGGCCTCATGTGCCTTACCGTTTTTGTACAAGGAGATAAGGAGCAGTATGAATCTCTTAAGGAAAGCGCCATGAGTCTAGGCTCTGCTTTTCAAAAAGTAAACTTCTTACGTGATCTCAAAGCAGATTTTGAAGGACTAAGTAGAACCTATTTTCCAGATACAAATCTGCACGAGCTTGACGAAGCTTCAAAGCAAAGCATCATTTCAGATATAGAAGAAGACTTTGCAAAAGGCCTTGCGGGAATCAACAGACTACCTATAGAAGCTAAGTTTGGAGTTTACACTGCTTTTAGATATTACAAAAAGCTGCTTACTAAACTCAAGAAAGTGCCTTCTGCCGAAATTAAAAATACGCGTGTACGAGTGCCAGACTATGTAAAAGCTAGTCTATTGGCTCGTAGCTATGTGAAATATCGTTTAAACCTCATTTAAATTTTACCCTATACTAATGCAAACATTTCTTTGGATACTCGTTTTTGTAATGACATTCGTCGTAATGGAATTTCTAGCTTGGGCAACACATAAATATGTGATGCACGGCTTTTTATGGTCACTTCATCAAGATCATCACCACAAAAAACACAACTCATGGTGGGAAAAAAATGATCTCTTCTTTATTTTTTATGCCCTAGTTTCGATAGGCTGTTTCCTATTGTGGCAGTATGAAGGCGTATGGATAGGTCTACCTATAGGCTTAGGTATTTTTGCTTACGGCCTTGCGTATTTTGGCGTACACGACATATTTATTCATCAGCGATTTAAGTTATTTCGCAATGCAAATGGATGGTATGGTAAAGCCTTAAGAAGAGCACATAAAATGCACCATAAACACCTGTCTCTTATACACATCTGACGCTGCCGACGAAGAGGATAG
>CAJXSW010000011.1 GCA_913060645.1 uncultured Dokdonia sp.
TCTACACTATCCTCTTCGTCGGCAGCGTCAGATGTGTATAAGAGACAGATACAAAGGACTTTCAGAAATCACTTTTTGAAGAAATGAAAGGTCGTATTAAAGAAGATGATTCGTCGGTACCTTATAAGCACAATGGTTTCTGGTATTACCGTCGTTTTGAGACGGGAAAAGACTATCCACTATATTGTAGAAAAGAAGCTACCTTGGATAGTGAAGAGATTATTGTATTTGATAATAATAAAATGGCAGAAGGGCATTCTTATTTTAGTCAAGCTAGTTATGCCGTATCTGAGGATAATATGATTGCTGCTTTTGGGATAGACACGGTAAGTAGAAGGCAATATACAATCAGGTTTAAAAATCTTAAGACTGGAGAAATTTATCCAGCTGAAATCAAAAACACCACTGGAGGCGCTGTTTGGTCAAATGATAATAAAACGGTTTATTATTCTAGAAAAGACGCAGAAACCCTGAGATCTAATCAAATATTTAAGCACACCTTAGGAACAGATCCTAGCCAAGACGAACTTGTTTATCAAGAAAATGACGAGACGTTTTATACCTATGTTTTTAAATCTAAGTCTAAGGATTACATTATGATAGGTTGTGACAGTACGATGACGAGTGAATTTCGCTTTGCATCTGCAGCAGAAGGTACTACAGATTTTAAGGTTTTTCAAGAACGTACAAGAGGGCTGGAGTACGCAGTATCTCATTATGACGATTCTTTTTATATACAGACTAATAAAGATAAGGCGACCAACTTTAAACTCATGAAAACGCCAGTATCTGCTACTGGAATGGAAAATTGGGTAGACATAATCCCTCATCGAGATGATACCTTGCTAGAAGATGTAGAGATTTTTAAGGATTTTCTTGTGGTAAGTGAGCGTAGCAATGGTTTGAATAAGATACACATCAAGCGATGGGATAATTCAGAAAGCTATTATTTGCCTTTTGATAATGAAACATACGACGCTTATCCTACCACAAATATCGATTTTGATACTCAGATTTTACGATATGCTTATAATGCGCTTAATACACCTGCGTCTGTTATAGATTTTGATATGGTCACTCAAGAAAAAGTGGTCCTTAAAGAGCAAGAGGTATTAGGCGGAAACTTTGATAAAGATAATTATAACATGGAGCGCATCTGGACAACAGCTCAAGATGGAGTTAAGGTTCCAGTATCTATAATCTACCACAAAGACACACAACTAGATGGTACAGCTCCTTTGTTACAGTATGCCTATGGAAGTTACGGTAGTACTACAGATCCTTCTTTCTCAACAATAAGATTATCTCTTTTAGATCGTGGTTTTATTTATGCCATCGCACACGTAAGAGGAGGTGAGTATTTAGGAAGAAAGTGGTATGAGGATGGAAAGTTGCTCAAGAAAAGAAATACGTTCACAGATTTTATTGATGTTTCAAAACATTTGATAAGTAACTCTTACACTTCGGCTAGTCATTTATATGCTTACGGAGGTTCGGCAGGAGGATTATTGATGGGTGCAATTGTAAACATGGCGCCAGAGCTTTATAATGGAATTATTGCGGCAGTCCCTTTTGTAGACGTTGTGACAACCATGCTTGACGATACCATTCCGCTTACCACAGGTGAGTATGATGAGTGGGGCAATCCTAATGAAAAGGAGTCCTATGAGTATATGAAGAGCTACAGTCCTTATGATAACGCTTTCGCGAAAGCGTACCCAAATATATTTGTTACCACAGGATACCATGATAGTCAAGTGCAATATTGGGAACCTGCAAAGTGGGTAGCGAGACTAAGAGAAACGAATCAAGCTGATACAAAAATCATGTTTCATTGTAATATGGATGCAGGTCATGGTGGTGCTTCTGGACGTTTTGAAGCATTAAAAGAAATCGCCGAAGATTATGCCTTTTTACTTGACTTAGAGTCTATTACTCAGTAAGTGGGTAACACGCTGTTTATAACTGTATGATATTGAACTAGTGTAGAGGAAACACGTTCCATATTTTTATGTTACTTTTGCTCTGTTTTGCACGTCTGTTTTTTAGGATTGTGCAGCGCTTTAACCAAGATATATGAATAAGGATTTAAACGTGTATGATAACGTGTTACAACTAGTAGGCAACACACCACTCATCAAGTTAAATAAAATTACAGAAGGTTTTGAAGGTCAGTTTTACGCAAAGGTAGAGGCTTTTAACCCGGGACACTCATCAAAAGATCGTATTGCTCTTCACATTATAGAAGAGGCAGAACGTACAGGAGTTCTTAAACCTGGTGACACTATTATTGAAACTACATCTGGAAACACTGGATTTAGTATCGCAATGGTAAGTATTATTAAAGGGTATGAATGTATTCTTGCAGTAAGCTCAAAATCATCACCAGACAAGATTGATGCTTTAAAAGCGATGGGAGCAAAGGTGTATGTATGTCCTGCAAATGTAAAGGCAGACGACCCGAGATCTTATTATAGTGTGGCAAAGCGTTTACATGAAGAAAATAAGGGTTCTGTATATATCAATCAGTATTTTAATGAGTTGAATATAGACGCTCACTTTAACACTACAGGACCAGAAATCTGGAATCAAACAGAAGGTAACATTACACACTTAATTGCTTGTAGTGGAACTGGAGGTACTATATCTGGTACTGCACGTTTTTTAAAGCAACAAAATCCAGCAATAAAAATTATAGGTATAGATGCTTATGGATCTGTGATTCAAAAGTATCATCAAACCCGTGAGTTTGACGCAGCAGAAATTTATCCGTACCGTATAGAAGGGCTAGGGAAAAACTTAATACCCTCTGCAACAGATTTTGATGCAATAGATAAGTTTGAAAAAGTAAGTGATCAAGAGAGTGCTCACAGTGCGAGAGAAATTGCTACTACAGAAGGTCTTTTTGTAGGATATACAAGTGGTGCTGCTATTCAAGGGGTAAAACAACTTGCTGCGCAAGGGGAGTTTGACGAGAATAGCAAGGTGGTGGTTATTTTTCCAGATCACGGAAGTCGCTATATGAGTAAAGTGTTTTCTGATAAGTGGATGAATGATCAAGGTTTTTTTGATAGTCAAAATGAAGAGACTGTAGCAACTATAGAATACATCAAATAAACGTCTAAAATATTACGTATATTTAAGCTCCTACCTATGTAGGAGCTTTTTGATTTTTGGCATCATATTACAATTGTTTTTGTATTTGTTCAAAATATCAAAAATGTGTACTTTTGCACCTGTTTTCAAAACAAGTATATGAGAGATTTATTTGATAAAATTTACAAGGATAAGGGGCCATTAGGTAAATGGGCTTCAGTGGCAGAGGGATACTTTGTTTTTCCTAAACTAGAAGGACCTATTTCTAACCGAATGAAGTTCCAAGGAAAGGAAGTAATTACATGGAGTGTAAATGATTATTTAGGTCTTGCAAATCGTCCAGAAATACGTGAGGTAGATGCGCAAGCAGCAGCAGATTATGGTGCGGCTTACCCTATGGGTGCTCGTATGATGTCTGGTCATACTTCATTGCATGAACAACTACAAAATGAGTGTGCGGAGTTTGTACAAAAAGAAGCTGCCTATCTTTTAAACTTTGGATACCAAGGTATCATGTCTACTATTGATGCATTAGTAGGTAAAGATGATATTATCGTATATGACGTAGATACTCACGCTTGTATTATAGACGGTGTTCGTTTGCATATGGGTAAACGTTTTACCTACAAGCATAACGATATGGCAAGTATCGAAAAGAATCTTGAGCGTGCTACTAAAATGGCAGAGCAAACAGGAGGAGGAATTCTTGTGATTTCTGAAGGTGTTTTTGGAATGCGCGGAGAACAAGGGAAGCTTAAAGAAATAGTAGCCCTTAAGAAAAAATTTAACTTCCGTTTACTTGTTGATGATGCACATGGTTTTGGAACTTTAGGAGCAACGGGAGCAGGAGCAGGAGAAGAACAAGGAGTACAAGATGATATTGATGTGTATTTTGCAACATTTGCAAAGTCTATGGCATCTACAGGAGCTTTTATTGCGGGAGATCAAGAAATCATTGATTACTTAAAATATAACCTAAGATCACAAATGTTTGCAAAGTCATTGCAAATGCAACTTGTGGTAGGAGCACTTAAACGTCTTGATATGTTACGCACAATGCCAGAACTTCGTGAGAAGTTATGGGAGAATGTAAATGCACTTCAAGGTGGTCTTAAAGATAGAGGTTTTGATATAGGGACTACACAGTCATGTGTAACTCCTGTATATCTCAAAGGAAGCGTACCAGAAGCAATGGCGCTTGTAAAAGATCTACGTGAGAACCACGGAGTATTTTGTTCTATCGTAGTGTATCCAGTGATTCCTAAAGGACTTATTTTACTTAGAATGATACCTACAGCGTCACATACACTTACAGATGTAGAAGAGACTCTAAATGCCTTTGAAGCAATTCGTGAGCGATTAGATAATGGAACTTATAAAAGACTTTCTGCTAAAGTAGCAGAAGCTTTTGGAGCATAAAACTCCACTATATACTTTAAAAAATAAGCCGTTACTTTTAAAAAGTAACGGCTTATTTTTTACACTACTTAAAATCTATTCTTGACTATCATTAGATGAAGCCATTTGCAATTTATTATCAAATTGTAATGTTCTAATAGGGAATGGGATATTAACATCATTGGCATCAAAAGCTTTCTTTATAGCTAGCATTCCTTGGTGCTTGGCAGTTAGTTTTTGCTTTCCATTTACACAATCAACCCAGTATCTACATATAAAGTCAATTGAACTTCCTCCAAAGGCAGTGTAGAAAAATTCTACCTCCTCCTTGTCACCTTCTTGAGGAAATTTACTTGAGATGGTATCCTTAGTTAGTTTTTCTACCATTTCCAAGTCAGACTCATAACCTACACCACATTCTATAATGATGCGCATACGATCTGTAACCGAATAATTTTTCATCGGGTTATCAGTAATCGTTTTATTTGGTATTACAACAATATTATTATCTGGCTCTCTTATACTAAAGTTGTTAAGCTTAATATCCTCTATAAAACCTACATATCCACTAGTTTCTATCCAGTCTCCTATATTAACTCTTTTTCTAAAAGATAATATGATCCCCGCAATTCCATTTGCTAGGGCACCTTGTAAGGCCAGACCTATAACAAGACCAGAAACTCCTGCTCCAGCAATTAAGGTATTTAATGTTTTGTCTAAATTCAATACACCTAAGGCGAGAAATATACCTACAAGTACTACAAATACAGCGAGGGCTCTACCTATGAGTTTTGTGATAGATTGTTGTGGTACGTATCGCTTTACAATCTTTTGAGAGTATTTATTTACAAATCTCGATACGAAGTAAGCAATAAGTAATACTAGAAGAGCGACTCCTAAGTTTGGTAAGTTTCTTATAAAAGCTTCAACCCATCCCCAGAGTTTTTCTGAGAGATTATTTAGTGATTCAGTAATCTTATCCATGTCTTTTTTTTAGTTGGATTTCAATTTACTTCTGCTTGTTGGCGTTCACAAGGGCTTTAACCATCATTAACGCCTGTAGTAAGATATTTTGAGTAAATATTAAGAAGTAATGTGGGAATGTTACGCTTTCGCGAAAGCGTGAAAAAACAATAATCCGCCGCTTAATGATTTTGTGAAGCTCTAGCCGAAAGAATCCCATCGCCTATTATCTCCTGAATATTTTCCTTGTCCTCTGTAGTAATTTTAGGATTTGCAACATCAATATTTACCATAGGAAATGCTATATTATAGTACATAGCAAAATGATCTGAACCAAAATATGCCAGTCTTTTCATGTTTGTTACATGAAGATCTTTTGAATAAAATAAATGGTCAAGAGGGAATCTGAGTAACCAGTAATTTGCATGAAAGGACGGATAGAGACCACGACCTACGCGCGGGTCTAGATATCCTGTGATTTTGCTAAAAAGTCTAGAAGTCTTAGACCACACCACATCATTGAGATCGCCGCAAACTACGGTTGCGTCCTTAGATTCTCTGCATTGCTTACCTACGAGCATCAACTCGGCATCACGTTCTTTTGAAGTTTCGTTTTCTGATGGACTAGGAGGAGCAGGGTGTATTGCTATAAGATTAAAAGGCTGGTCTGCATATGTTATCTCACAATGTATGGATGGAATGTCCTTTTCTACAAGATATTTAATCTCTGATGATTGAAACGGAATTTTTGAGTACACATGCATTCCATAAAAATTATCTAGTGTAGCTTTTACGGTGTGAGTATACTCTGGAAAAGCTTGAGATATTTCTTTATCCCACTTTTGATCAGACTCCATGGTGATAAATATATGAGGATTGCTCTCCTTTATGATAGTTATAAATTTATCGTAGTTCGTGTTAGTCTGTAATACATTTGCGGTAACGAGTGTGAGCTGTTCTTTATGGAACTCTGCCTTAGGCTTGCGTCTGTGATAAAAAGGTGTGTAAGGTCTAATGAGCCATAATTGAAATAAAAGAACCGCTATCATCACAGCGATAAATACTATGTGTGTCACAGTGAAGACCTCCCAAGATATAAATGCAACTCCCAACAAAAGTAGCTGGATAACTACTGTTTGAATTCTCACAAAATCAAAAAAGCGTATGCTCCAGTGTGTCGCCGGAAGCAAGGGGAGTAGTGGCCCTATGATAAATATTGAGAATAGTAGTAGTAACATTATAGTAAATGTAAAAAAGCATCGCGATAGGAGCGATGCTTTTTAGAATTGTTTGTGAAGAATAAAACTAAATTTCTCCTAGGAGCTCTTTCATTTTTGCTCCTAGTGCAGGACCTCTTAGATCTTTTGCTATAATAACGCCATTTTCATCTAGTAAAAATGTCGCAGGTATTGCTCGTACTCCATAACTTCTAGGGATAGGATCCTGCCAAAACTGTAAGTTTGAAACATGATACCAGTCCATTTTATCTTTTTCTATGGCCTGTAGCCATCTTTCTTTTTGGTCTGGTCTATCAAGAGATACACTTATAATATTAAGACCTTTGTCATGATATTGATTATACACATTTACAACATTAGGATTTTCCATACGGCAAGGGCGACACCATGAAGCCCAAAAGTCAATGATTGTGTATTTGCCTAAAGTCTCTGAGAGTGAAAGTTCTTTACCTTCTGGAGTTTTTGCGGTAAACTCAGGAGCTTTATTTCCTATACTGGCAAGTCCGCTAGCGATACGTTGTGACTTGAGTTGTGCGATATAGTTTTCTACACTTTCTCCCACAGTAGAGTTTTGAATATCCTCAGAAAGACTATTATAATATGCTTCGGACTCTTCAATTTTCAAGACTTTCTCATTTATTAAGTCAGATAGTGCGATTACGGAGACCATTTTGTCAGTATTTTTCTCAACTACTGCTTTTTTATCGGTAATAAATTGCGTGTCCATGGCTGCTATTTGGTCACGTATAATGTTTACCTTAATTCCATCTGTTTCTCTCTGTGCCTTTTGCATGTCTTGAATGAGCTGTTGTCTCTTTTTGTTAGTCTGCATAGCAGTCTTACGATAATTATTAAACAACTCATTTTCTATACTACCTGTGACTAAAGAGCTAGATAAGCTATCTTTGTACAGAGTTAGAGTAAGTGGTTGCTCATCTTTTACAAGCAAAAGTTGGCTAGTAGCTGTAGCTTCACTTAGTATTAATAAACCAGTTCCTTCTGTTATAGCTTTTGTAAAAGTGAATTTACCAGCATTTACAACGGCAGTGTCTAAAGGAATACGTTTATTATTAGGCCCTAATTCCTCTAAGATAAGTGACGTACCATCAGCCATACCAGCAGCGGTACCTTTTATAGGAGTACTATTATTATCTCCACAGGAGAATAAAGAGAATAAAATTACAAGAATTAGTAATTGTTTCATGAGATCATATTTTTATAAGAACAAAAATAAGGTTTACAGTTATTAATAAAGAAGAGAAGAGGAGTTTTGAAGACCCATTTTATGAAAAGCGGAGTACATTTTAAAGATCAAGAGTTTCCACTAGAATTACATTTTAGTGTAGGGAAATTAGTGAGTCATTATAAAAACAATCTTACTTCAGATAATTTAAGATTAAAAAGACGTGCAACAGAAATAATGGAAATTATTTCTGACTATCCAGAATTAGAATCAGGAATAAATAATCTAGATACTATAGGGAGCTATAAGAATCAAATTGATGATCTTCTTAGTGAGCTATTTCCAGAAGTACTGCAGCAGAATGAAATAAAAATTGCATCTATGCCTTTTCAAGAGGCTGTGCTACAATCTACGCAGAGGTATGATAATATACTTCTGAATGCAGGTGATAATTTTATTCCAGAGATAAAGAATTTTAATGCAGACCATTACTACCTCATGGGATGTAGCATTATCCTAATGCAGTATTATGGTTTTAAAATAGACTTCAGACGTCCATTTTACTATGAAATTCCTGACGGTCTAGGTATGACACGTTTTTATAGAATGCTCTATAATGGGGATTATATAGATATAGAACGTAAGGAAGGAACACCTCAAATAACAGAAGAAGAAGTAAACGTACTGCTAGATAATTTTGATAATATAGAGATGTGGAAAGAAAAATTTCCTCCGCACAGTTATATTTTCAAAGGCTTTGTGATAGCAAATTTATATGATGCCACTACTGAAGTTTCAATATCAGATTTTAAGTCTGGCTTACTTCGTTATGAAGATGAGGACATAAACTTTACACATGACTTCCATAGAATTTTTCAAGCCATTTTTGATCTTCCAGAATTACAAATAGGTTTTTCTAATTATAATAAGGAAGACGAGGCCTTTGAGCTTGTGCCATTTAAGGATATAAGTAGTTATCTATTATATGGAGATACAGAAGCGTCGTGTAATACGATACTTTGTAAAGGGTCTTATGATGTTGTATTTAATACTGGAGACTACTTTGCGGTTTCAGATATTGCAAAACATCACAAAAGCGATAAGAGTATAAAGATGTATCAAAATCTTTATGACCAGGGGATAAAAAGTGTTATTCTAGCCCCAATACGTCACAAAGGTGTTTTACTAGGTATTCTAGAGCTAGCCTCCCCTAATAAAGGAGCGCTTAATAGTATAAATGCAAATAAGCTTGCAGACATAATGCCGTATCTTATTGATGCTGTATTACGTAACAAGGAGCAACAAGAAAATGAAATAGACCTAATTATTCAAAATGAATGTACATCTATTCATAAAAGTGTGTACTGGAAATTTGAAAAGGAAGCAAAACGATATTTAAGATTACAGATAGAGGGGGATAATAACGTTCAATATAGGGATGTTGTATTTAAAGATGTTTATCCGTTATTTGGACAGATTGATATTAAAGGATCTTCAGAGTCTCGTAATGCTGCGACACAAAAAGATATTTTATTACAACTTCACAATGCCATCGCCATTTTAGAGGCGGCTAAGACTAATGAAAGTCTACCTATATATGAGCAGCTTATTTTTAATCTAAATGATTTTTTAGAAAGAACACAAGAAAAATTAGAGGTAGATAGTGAACGAAAGATATTAAAATTCTTGAGTGAAAATATCAGACCGTTATTTACTCACTTACTAGAAAAGAGTGATGAACTCAATGAATTAATTACTGCATATAGAAGTCAGATCGAAGATAGTCTTGGCCTTGTGTATCGACATCGTAAGTTTTATGATGAGTCTGTAATGTTATTAAATAAACGTCTAGCATCTGTATTACAGCGCAAACAAAAGGAGGCGCAAATGATGTATCCTCACTTTTTTGAACTCTTTAAAACCGATGGGGTAGAACATAATATGTATGTTGGTGAGTCTATAACAAAGCATAATAGCTTTAATAAGATTTATCTTTATAACTTACGTTTATGGCAGCTTCAGGTAATGTGCGAAATGGAGAATGAGCACTTTTCGCTTGCGCAAAAAATGGATCACCCACTTGAGGTGGCTTCTATGATATTAGTGTTTAATACTTCATTATCTGTCCGATATCGTATGGATGAGAAGAGGTTTGATGTAGATGGAACCTATAATGCTCGTTACGAAGTAGTGAAAAAGCGTGTAGATAAAGCTTTTATAAAGGGTACAACAGAGCGTATAACACAACCCGGAAAAATCACTATTGTCTATTCACAAGAAGCAGATGAGCAAGAGTACCTTAGGTATATTAATTTCCTACAATTAAAGAATCACCTTGGTGCCGAGGTAGAAATTCTAGAGTTAGAAGATTTACAAGCCGTTACTGGTCTTAAGGCTATACGTGTTAATATACTGTATAAAAAAGTAATAGGTAAAGAGACGAAAGAATTTTACACCTATGAAGATCTCATTGAGGAAATAAAAAATTAAGATAGCATAAAAAAACGGGTTCTGTAAAGAACCCGTTTTGCTTTTTATAATAGTGTTGTCACCATATTAGTGAGGCTTTCTACGTCCTCCATGACTTCTACTGCTTGATCTCTGTAAGCAAAAAACACAGCAAACGTTAGTACAGATATAATGATACCCACCATAAAAATATTATAGGTTATTCTTAAGAGCTTATATTTTCTGTCGAGTACAACTCCGAGAAAGTATAAGTCTTTAGTAAGAGCAGAGTAGATATAATCTTTGTCTTGAAGCATTTCTCCTATTGCCCATTCATAATCTTCAAGTTTCATTTTATGAAAATTACCAAAAAACAATAGGTTCACCTTTTTCAATTTTACATCTTCTCTGTCAAACTCACCCCTTGTGACATTAGGTCGTGTAGCAATGATTGACATAATCATAGAGATCATGGCAAAAAGTACAAATACCGCCGTTGGATAGATAAGGTGAGCATTACTAGGAGACTCTAGTTTTGGGATCAAGTTTGCAAGAGCAAGAGAAATCACAATCGCATTTACAGAAAGCAATATGTTTGCTTTAGTATCTGCAATATCACTTAATTTAATGTGATTGCGTAGCGCGATGCGATACATAGACTGGATTCCTTTTTCTGGGCTAGCATCTTTAAGTTGTACTTTTAGTTTTTCCTTTTTACGTGCCTTTTTAGCTTTCTTTCTTGCTTTGGTGAGATCGTTTAGGTTATTATCTTTTTTCGGTTTCCAGTTTTCTTGGGCATAGTGCGTGTAATAGCGATGTTTTATGGTGAACATCTCAATATTTGCCTTATTCCACTCCTCCGTGGTAAACTCTTTAATACCTTTTATTTTTAATTCTTGACGTAAATACTCACTAGCCTCAGGAAAATAATCCTTGGCAAAATGTGAAGCATCTGCGTCTCTTAAAACTTGTTCTAGGTATGTTTGTGGTTCTACGCGCATGTCTGTGGCAAGAATCACTTTTTTCACCTCTTCTATAATAGTAGCCTCAACGCCCTGTTCTTTCAAAAACGTTTCAGCCATTTCGGCACTGCGTGCTTCATGATTTTCGGTTCCATCTACATACCCTATGTCATGTAGTAGTGCGCTAAGCTGTAAGATGAGCTTTTCTTCATCTTTAAGACTTTCTTCACTATTATCAATTATTTCTTGGGTACTTTTAAGTACTCGTTTGGTATGGACATAGTTATGATATATACATGTCTTAGGTAGTTCATTATCAAATAGTTCAGAAATAAATCTATCTGTCTTTTCTAGTAGTTCAGTCATAGTTACTATAAGCCTGTTAGACCTCTAATGTACATTAAAAACAAGGACATGAACAAATATTACCGTTTTCTTAACTTCTCAGTGGCCATTTTGCTTAGTAGTTGTGCGACTTATTCTCCTAAATATGCAGATGAGTCAAGCGAGCCTTCTCGTTTTGATAATAGTTCGCTTTCGCGAAAGCGTATACATAAAACCTTCTATCTTATAGGCGATGCAGGAGGAGATAAGGATGGTGGTAGCACTTATGCACTTGATGCATTTAAGAGAGTGATAGACACTGCACAAACAGAAAACGATTATGCAATCTTTTTAGGTGACAATATTTATGATGCTGGACTTCCATCAAAGAATAATCCAGAAAGAGCCGAAGCTGAGCGCAGATTAAATATTCAAGTAGCGGCAGTCGAAAATTTTAAGGGTAAAACCATTTTTATTCCAGGAAACCATGATTGGTATGCAGATGGCGTAGAAGGTGTAAAGCGTCAAGAGAAGTATATAGAAGATGCGCTAGATGATAAGGAAGCATTTCAACCTGAAAATGGATGTCCTATTGAAATGAAAAGCATAAGCGACTCTGTAGAGTTGATGATCATTGACACGCAGTGGTATCTAGAAGACTGGGACAAGCATCCTACAATAAATGATAATTGCGATATTAGAAATAGAACTGATTTATTTTTAGAAATAGAAAATGAGTTCAAAAAGAATAACGAAAAGACAATACTTGTAGCAATGCACCACCCTATGTATACAAATGGGATTCATGGTGGTAAATATGGTATAAGAAAGCAGTTATATCCTACACAAAGCAATCTGCCGCTTCCAGTACTTGCCTCTCTTGTCACTCAAGTAAGATCACAAGGTGGAGTGTCAATTCAAGATCGCTATAACAAGCAATATAATGAGTTAATGCAACGCATCTCTGTACTTGCGAGAGATACAGATAAAGTGATTTTTGCATCAGGTCACGAGCACAGTATACAGTATATAGAGCATGATGGTATAAAACAGATTGTGAGTGGAGCAGGAGCAAAGAACAGTGCCGCAGCTTTAGGAGACGATGGTTTGTTTTCTTACGGAGGTCAAGGATTTGCTATTCTGGACGTATATGAAGATGAGTCTTCATCTGTAAGATTTTATGCAGCAAATCAAGGAGAACCTACTTTACTTTATACAAAGGAAATTTTTGCTCCTCGCAAAGAAGTAAATTTAGATTCGCTACCAGATATATATCCAGAGACTGTAATGGCTACGGTGTATGCTCAGAATAATACAGATGTGTCAGATGTACATGAGTCACTATGGGGAGATCATTATAGAGCTGTTTACGGAACTCCAGTAACGGCTAAAGTTGCTACGCTAGACACACTCATGGGCGGATTTACAGTTGACCGTAAAGGTGGTGGTCACCAGACAAGATCATTACGATTAAAAGATAAAGACGGAAGAGCTTATAATTTAAGAGCAGTGAGAAAAAGCGCCGTGCAGTTCTTGCAAAGTGTTGCTTTTAAAGAGGTTTTTGTTCAAGAAGAATTCAGAGATACATTTACAGAGGATTTAATCTTAGATTTCTATACATCTGCACATCCATATGCTTCTCTTGCTGTGGCAGAGCTCTCTGATGCAGTGGGTATTTATCACACAAATCCTAGCTTAATTTATGTTCCAAAACATGATGCATTAGGTAAGTATAATGCAGATTACGGTAATGAATTATATATTATAGAAGAACGCCCAGACGAAGATTTTCTGGACGTTCCTTCTTTTGGAAATCCTGATAGTATTGATAGTACAGATGATCTTTATGAAAACTTACGTAAGGATGAGAAGTATCAAGTAGATGAAGACTCCTATTTACGAGCACGTATTTTTGATATGCTTATAGGTGACTGGGATCGTCATGCAGACCAGTGGAGATGGGCACGTTTTGATAGTGATGGAAAGAAAATATACAAGCCTATTCCAAGAGATAGAGATCAGGTTTTTTCAAAATTTGATGGTGCTATATTAGGATTACTTAAAACATTAATTCCAGCGTCTAGACAGTTTCAAAATTATGATGGAGATCTAGAAAATGTAAAGTGGATCAACGAGGCAGGTATTAAGATGGATAGAGCGCTTACCAAGAATTCTGTAAAGAAGGACTGGATAGCACAAGCTCAATATATACAAGATAACCTCAGTGATGAAGATATCGCGAGAGCATTTACAAAATTGCCTCTTGAAGTTCAAGATGTAGGTGTAGATGAGATTAAGAAAAGCCTTAAAGAACGTAGAGGTAATATCGTTGACATCGCAGGTGAATATTATGATTATCTGGCTTCGCTAGTAGTACTTACAGGAACAGATAAGGATGATCATTTTGAAATCACACGTAACGATAAGGAGACCAGAGTCCAGATATCAAGGATTAAAGATGGAGAAGTTCAAACTCCTTTTGTAGATCGCATTATAAACTCAGATGAGACTGGGGAGATATGGATTTACGGTCTTGATGATGATGATAGCTTTAAAGTAAGTGGAGAAGGAAAGTCGCCTATAAGAATGAAAATTGTAGGAGGACAAAACAACGATATCTACGAGATAAAAGATGGTCGTCGCCTCAAGGTTTATGAGCATAAGACGCTTCCTAATACGATAAAAGAAAAAGGAGGAGCAAGTTTCAAAATGTCAAATATCTATTCCTTTAACACCTATGACCCTTTAAAGAAAAAGAGTTATGCAAATAATATTTTACCAGCCATAGGTTTTAATCCTGATGATGGATTCCTGATAGGAGTAAATGATGTGTTTACTACTAACGGTTTTAAGAATGATCCATTCAGCAGCAAGCACGTTCTTAATGGTACCTACTCATTTGCAACAGAATCACTCAGCTTAAAATATGAAGGAAATTTTGCAAACGCCTTTGGACAGTGGAATTTATTGATAGGAGGGAAGTTTACAAACGAAGCTTTTTCTCGTAACTTCTTTGGTTTTGGTAACGAGACTGTAAATAACGATGATGATTTAGGTCTTGACTTTAATAGAGTTCGTAATGGAGAAGTAGGCGCTCATATAGGAGTAGAGAGTGACAATACCTTTGGTAGTAGATTGCGATTTGTATTTAATTATGAGCGTATTGAAATTGAACCTACAGGTGGCCGAGTGATTGATGACGCTAGCTTATTTACACCAGATCGCAGTAATTTCTTTGGAGGGCAATCTTTTATAGGTGTAGAAGGAGCTTATACTTATGTAAGTGCAGATAACCAAGCTAACCCTACGAGAGGGATGGATTTTGCAACAGTAATAGGTGCAAAGCGCAATATAAGCGATGGTAGTAGAATGTATGCATATGTAAACCCTAAATTAGGGTTCTACAATGCACTATCTAAAAACAGAAAACTTGTCCTTAAAACACTTGTGCAAGCCCAAGTTCTTATAGGTGATGACTATGAGTTCTATCAAGCCGCATCATTAGGTGCAAATTCTGGTTTGAGAGGATATAGATTTAATAGATTTACAGGAGAATCATCCCTAGCTGGGTCGGCAGATTTGAGATATAGTTTTAATAGATTTTCTACAGGCTTAATTCCTATTCAGATAGGTGTTTTTGGTGGAGGAGATGTAGGTCGTGTTTGGCTTGATGGAGAAGATAGTGAGAAGTGGCACAATGACTTTGGTGGAGGTTTCTGGTTAAATATGGTAGATACTGTATCTGGCCAACTAGGAGCGTTTGCTGGTGAAGATGGTATGAGAATCGATTTTAGATTTGGTGTAAGATTGTAATAATCCTTAATAGCAAGACTTTAAAATCTCGCATTAATGCATAAAAAATGCTCCCAAATAGGGAGCATTTTTTATATGTACTATTTTTGAATTTGTGTAGGTTGTAGAAGACTAAGACTTGATTCTTTTTTAGGGTGTAAATATCTTTTTCACGCTTTCGCGAAAGCGTAACTCTAAAACTAGTAGTCTATTATAATCCGAGTGATATTCCTAAGCCTAGTCTTCCACCTTCAGGACCTTCAAAATAGCTTATATTTCCTTTAAGAGCGTTAGCGGTTGAAAGGTTAACACCACCACCATAACTATAATGTAGCGTGCTGCTTTCCTTGAGTTCGCTCCAGACTCTTCCTGTATCATAACCTGCATACATATCTATTCTCAACGGGAAAAAGGCAGTTTTAATAGGTTTCAATTGGAAAGCCAGATCTGCCGAAGCTGCAAGCGCTTGTTTGCCTATAAAACGATCTTGCCTATAAGATCTTAACCCTGTATTTGCTCCTAACGAAGCTGCTTTATAGAACGGTATATCATTTCCAAAGCGCAACTGTCCCGCTATACTAGTTTTAAGTACAAGATAACGAGATCTATCTATTGCATTCCAAAGCGTAAGACGAGGATCTAGCACTCCTACAGTATTTGTACTAGTTACTTCATCAAGAAAACTTCCTCTTATAGCCACATCCATCCCGCGAGTAGGGAATCGCTCATCATCGATACTATGATAATTATAGAGCCCCGTTACTACAAAATAACGAGCATCTACTATGCTAGTATTATTTTGAGGTCCCACGTTTATATCTTCATAAGATATGTCAATCTCAGAAGTAGTTCCATATTCTCCATTGTAGTACATCCCTATACCACCTGTGAGATACTGCATATTAATGCGGTTTACGTCAAAAGAGTTGGTGGTGTTGAACAGTGAACTATTACCTTCTCCGAAAAAGTTTTCTGTAAAATTTGCAGTAGTTGCTCGTCCAAAAACTTTGAAATTCCAGTCATGAAAAAGGTGCGCTTTATGCCATGATAGTTTAACATCACCTGCTTGGTTAAGGGAAATATAGCGAGCATCTAGCTCAAATTTTGTAGTAAAAGGATTTCTTTCAAATCCTAAAGTAGATTTTCCAAATTGTATTCTAGGAGAGAAACCTTCATCTGGATTATAGACCGCCTCAAGACCAAAGCTTCCTCCTTTTTTAGGTGTTCTCTCTGCATCGTAAATGCGGTTTTCATAAATGTCATCTATATGCCTTGTCGCATTCCCTTTATCTACAATCTTATTTTTAGTAGATTTTTGATCGTATATGGTAACATTATTTCCGCCATTAATATCATAAGTATCATTGTCTAATCCTCCAGATAGCACAATGTTAATCGCACTTTTATGTTCACCTTGCACGTCAAATACATCTTTGTCATCAAGTCCATAAATCCAGATATCTTTAGTATCAACAGGATTAAAAGTACGATGAAATAATACGTTTCCTTTTTCACCATCTTTAATTCTATAGCCCGTTACACGTACCTCACCATTAGCAAGATTCTGGATATCAAAATGGTCATCTTTGTCAGTTCCCTTGAGCACTTGAAACTCTAGAAAGTGCTTGTAGTACTTCTGTACAATGTCCTCTAGGTTGTCTTTACGTGAGAGAAGATCAGTTTGAATACCTTTCCATATCTCATCTTGAATTTCAATTGGAGCCTCACTAAAAGCCTTTTTTACCACTTCAGGTGTGATATTTTGCTGGATATACTTCATCTCTTCTATCCACACAGACTTATCTGAATGCATCACTAAGGCGCGGTCGAGATTAATAGCGCTCTGACTAAATTGTTCTATGTATGGAATATCTGGACCGTAATTACCAAACTGTCTCAAACCACTCATTACCTTTTGCATGGAGGTAAGGAATGAACCATCAAACTTTGCAAACACTTGATCCCGATCTCTAGGGACAGCAGTGTATATGGTAGTTCCTTCTTTCTCATCTACTTGGCTTTGTGCCCAGCGCCATTGATCCTCATGTCTATCCCAATCACCTATGAGCATATCAAAAATGCGAGCTCTTATATAAGTTCTTTCATCAAGTTGATTTTGATCATCTTCTCGTAGTTCTTTGAAAAGATCCTGAGTGCTTTCTACCTCCTTACTAAATTTGAACATATGTGAATCGTCAAAATCACCATCAGGTTTTTCGACTATCATATATAATTGGTCACCATGTGTTTTATTAAAATCCCCTAGTAACTTTTGCTTAGGGACATAGAATAATTTAGGATGCGTATGTGGTAATTTTATCGCACCTGCTAGTCTAGGGATAGCAAAGGCGCCATAGGGATGTGCAGCGGTGTAAAAATCTTTGATGATACTCGCCGGCACGGTTCCTTTAAAATAATTGTCTCCATCAAGATCATTGTATCCAGCAGATTTAAGAAAGGCGATTGGGTCTTTTGCAATGGCTCGCATGTTATATTCCTTATCGTCTTTTGTTACTAGACGCAAACCGTTAGTCTGGTTTCCGCCACCTGCTCTTTCTACAGTAAGTCCTCCGTATAGAGTGTCGAGTAGTACAACGGGTGCTTCTACATCAACTCCGTACACGTATCGATAATGTTTACCCCAAAACTTTTCATACTTCTCAGATTTCTTTACAGCCTCTGCAGGATACACAGAAGCCTTCACTGTTTTAGGAAACACCGTAGGAAGTGAATCAAGGTTGAAAGGTTCCGGTTGTTTAAAAGCTCTCTGGCTAAAAGCTTCTTTAAAAGCACCGTTTTGCAATGTAAAGAAGTGAACAGATGATGAGTTGTCTTCATAAATCCTTACTTCTGTGTATCCAGGTTTTGTTGAGGTAAACAGTCCTCTCTTGCTCAAACGAGCAGGTTTTATACTACTTGCCGTTCCTGATATTACTTGCTTTATAGCTCCGTGATCTATATACTGTAATGAGCGTTCATGACCAGAAACAATAATTACCTTTGGAACATCAAATGCAGCCAGTTCTATGGTAGACATTAACTCGTTCATAAGAGGATTATAGCGGTCTTGCTTAGATAGACCTCCTTGTGATCTTAAAAATGATAACGATGCTCCTGCGAGTGGTATAAATGCATTTTCTGAAGTAGGTTTATAAACTACTGTAGACGGGATTTCTCCACCATAAATACCATTTGAGTACAAAGGGTGGTGCATAGCAATAAGCACTGTTTTGTGACGAGCTTTACGCATCTCACTAGCGAGAAGGGTATTAAACTGTACTCTTGTCTTCAACTCGCATTTATCATTAATACCGTCCGTTTTACTCCAGTCTTCTATATACCATTGTGAGTTTATGAGTATAAGCTCTATTTCATCATTCACGCTTATCACCTCTAGCGGACAACCATTTTTAGGTAAAAAGTGATCTTCTTCCTTATAAAAGTCTTCAATGTAAGTTTCAATATCTTCAAGACCTTTTACACCTCTCTCGTTCCATTCTTGCTCTCCAGTAAGAAATAATGAAGTTCCTTTGAATGATGTAGATAACGATAATTGTGCATCTAGTTGAGATGAAACCTGGCTATCCTCTAGATTGCTATTATGTAGATTATCTCCTAGAAATAGGAGGTAGTCATCTTCTTTTGATAACGATGCAAATTCTTTTTCTAATGAGACGATTAGTTGGCTATTTGGACCTTTCGAGGCTGCACCAGCATTGGCTATAGAAAATATGCTCGTGTATTCTCTAGAATTGGAGTCAAAAAAAGTACTATTATCTTTATCTCTATAATTATCGCGATGTACAGCACACGCTATAAATAGCAGAGATACAATAGATAAGCCAAACATTTTATTAAAGAAGAGTAGTCTTTTATTCACAAGAAATATTTTTTTCAATGTACATTTCTTTTCTCCTAAATAGTTGCCATAGTACTATTAAAATATGTTAATAAAAAAGGGTCCTGCTTATATAAGCAAGACCCTTTAGGTGATTGTACTGTATTGAAATTTATATGCGAATGAAATCTTTATTGAGATTAGTATCTGCAATCATATCTCTTGTAAAGCTGAGATGTCCTTTGGTCGTTATGATTCTAAAGCGATAATCTTTCATTCTAGTTAAGGTGTCTAGAAGTAACCACTTAGATTTTAATAATTTTGGTTTCGAACTTTTTAAACTCACTTCAAAAAAGTATTTGATACCGCGTTTTTCGGCTACGATATCTGGAGTGAGAGAATTTCCTGTTTCCTGTCTTTTAAAGGAAATAGGGGACTCATAACCTTCGGCATCTGCCTTAATATTTTCGAATCCCTTGTTTTCTAGATATTCGATAGTTTCTGTTAAAAAAGCGTTGTTCTTGTTTTCTGTTTTATCTGAGTATATCATAATCAGTAAGATACAAGATAGACGAGCCTTTAAGTATTAAGCTCGGGTTAAAATAGTTACAATTAATGTTAAAGCCAGTATTGAGGATAGGTACGCTTTCGCGAAAGCGTAACAAAAAGCAATTAACATCTTTAAAACATTAAAACGTTATTGATAAGACATTCCTACATAAGCTACCCAGTGCGTGCTATCTGCCTGTGCGGTATGCCCCATGCGTAAATCGTCAACCTTAATATGAGTATTGTGTATGCTAGATCGCCAGTCTATAAACGTACCAGTGAGGTGCGGAAGTTTTCCATCTTTATTAGACGCTCCCGTAAGTTGCTCTATGCGATTTGCAAGCAGTAAGCCGAAAGGAGTGGAGTATCTACCACACCAAGTCCATTTATAAGACTTATAATCGTCAGCCATAATAGTTATATCGTTGAACTTTTGAACCCTCTTTGTGGTGAGTTCTCCCTGCAGCGTCTCCTTTACAATATCAAGATCCTTCTGCCTAGCCTGAGCTGTCCCTATACTGTCTGTGCCAAAGGGAGCGAGATTACCGCTTCCCCAGCCCTCAGAACCGTAATGTATAGCATCATTAGAAATTACGACAGCAATATCTTTACCATATATAAGCTTCTCTTCCTTCATAAGTGCAGCAATACCACTTCCTATATCATCAGAAAATAACTGCATGTTTTGGAATGTGTTGTAAGGAACGAGCATGGGTATGATTTCTAGAGCAGGGTTTTTACGTTTCAAAAAAGGGGTTATAGCTTCTAGAGAATGTTCTAACTGCATCATAGAATCATGCACGACGTATGTTTTTTTATTGAGTTTAGTGAGGAGTTTATCTCTAAGGCTGCTTACGGGAATAATGCCATCGGGAGATTGCCAACTATCATAACTCCCAAAAATGATACAATCTTGTAAATCAAAATTTCTTGCTCTGTGAGCTACGCCCACAAGGATAATTGTTTTGGCTTTTATTCCAGAGAGGGTTTTGTAATACAATCCTCCGGCATATCCATAATCATCATGTGGGCATATTACAGCTTTGTAGGTTTCAGAATTTGGCAGTTTATCCGCGTCATCCATTCTACTGATTATACTATCCATTTGCCATGAATATTGAGCAAAACCGATAGTATCCTCTTGATGCCTAATATGATTTTGAAGTAGTGCAGCCTTTGCTTGAGGATTTTTATCGCAAGCAACGACACAAATACAGCATACAAATAGTAATAGAATAAAACGCATGAACAGTGAGTTAGACTATAAATATAGATAAACTTTAATCACTAGAAATTGTAGGCATTTCCATATTAAGAAGATGCTGTTCTTTTAATTGGGATTGTGCTCTCTCTAGGATTTCCTTGGATGGTTTTTTAGCTTTTTGTTCTTTTGCTTTCTCTGGTTCAAAAGTAAGTTCTGTATACATCGGGAAATGATCAGATTTGATATCCTTTGTGCGGTTTAAAGTCTTTACACGAAACTCCTCAGAAATAAATAAATGATCCAATGGCCAGCGCATGAGCACATTTTTTGCATTAAATGTGTTGTAAAAACCACGACCTATTCGAGGATCAAGTAATGTACTTGTCTTTCTGAACAATGAGGTAGTCTCAGACCAGGCAACATCATTAAAATCGCCCATTACAATCACGGGCATTTCTCTTTTGTAAACACGAAGTGCCGTAGTCATCATCTCTGTATCTCTGTCTGAGCTCATAGGATTATGCTGTGGCATAGGTGGAGTAGGGTGGATGGCAAATAATTGAAATTGATTACCGCTCTCCAAGGTAACAATCGCCTCCATAGATGGAATCTCTTTATCTACAAGGTGATTAATTTTGTTTTGAGACATAGGTAAGCGAGAGTATAGCAACATTCCATAAGTATTGTCTAGCGGCTCCAGCATACTAAAAGGATATGATGCAGATAATGTTTTGTGTACGGCATCTTGCCACAGTTGGTCTGTTTCCATCAGTAATACAATGTCAGGATTTTTTTCTACTACTTGGTCGAGTAGAAGTTGGTACTCTTCGTTCTTCTGTAATACATTGGCTGTATAAATTTTTAATGTATTTGATGAGTCAGTAATTGTGCTTTCTTGAGCTTCAAAATCTGCAAATGGCGTGTAAGCATAAATTTTACTTAACTGAAATAAGAAACAACCTATAAGAATGATTACAAAAAGGTAATCTTTATAATACTTTATGTCAAACCGTATGAAGTAGGTAAGGATAGCAATGAACGTAAGCCCCGTAAGCTGAGCGTGCGGAAAATCAAAAATGCGTATCCACCAGTAATCTACGGCAATAAGAGGTAACAATGTTAAAATGACAGCAATGATGCCAAAACCTTGCAAGAAGTTTTTGAGAGTGAAATTCATTTTATTGGATTGGTTGGTTACGTAAAACTATCCTTAAAAATGCTGAACTCTCTTAAAGCCATATTAAATGGGAAAGATTTAAGATTTTAGAACGTCAGATACCGCTAAGCTGTCGATTAATAAAATCGCCAATCTTACAGTGTTCTATATGTATGATTATCTCAATACTACAGCAGTGCCCATTGAAGAGATTCCTAATTTAAAACCTTCATTTATTACCTCTACATCCATTGTAACTCCTACAATCGCGTGAGCTCCCAATTCTTTAGCTTTGGCTTCCAGTTTCTTGAGTACTTCTTGTTTTGCAGCATCTATTCCTTCCTCACTTCGCTCATAAATCTTATCTCTATTGAGTGAATCTCGAAAACTAAGCCCCTTAGTATCGTAAATCTTTGCATAGATGAAGTCTGTAATCACACCTAAGTACTGTGTGATCTCTCTGCCCTGTATACTATTTGTAGTTGTTATAATCATTTATATAAGTTTGTATGTAAGTAGCTTTTAAAATGGTTTTGTTACGCTTTCGCGAAAGCGTAATGTAAAACAATCAAAATTATAGAGGTCTATTTAATAGCAAACAATCTCTTATATTAGTACTCTATGCTCACGACCACTGTTTACACCGTTACTGCCATTGTCTGTCTTATTACGGCTGTTGTCATACAACGTATTTACTTTAAAGAATTACAACGCGGAGCTTCTTTAAAGGCTGTAAACGGCATAAAATGGTTTGGCTGGGCAATTTTAATTTGGGGAGTGGGCGCATTAGCTAACCTTGTACTAGGAGGTATATTTGATAGTAATTATAACGGTAGGTCTATCATTTATCTAGGTGTACTTTTTTCCTTAGTAAACTCGCTGTGTATTTTACTCTCATTACCATCTATAGAACATAACAAAGAGCGTAGCCTAGTTGTACGATTAGTAGAACGTTTTACAGAGCGTGAGTTTGTGCGTGTATTCTTAGGAATACTGTTGATGATTGCTTTTGTTTTTATAGTAACCTCGTATAATAATACAGCTATAAGCAATACACTTATCTGGCTTATAGATATCCCTATTTCTATTGTTGTGGCTGTGGCATTACTTATCGAGTTGCATAAAGCATTTAATAATAGAGATATGCGATTTATGATAATCCCTGTAATAGCTCTTTTTATCCTAATTGTAATTGCAGTAACGCATCGCATTATACCTTATAGCTATATAGAGAATACCCCACTTACAGAAAGTTGGGCAGCTATAGGAGCGGTGACCTCAATATCATTTAAGTTTCTCTTTATTTTATTATTTTCCATCTTGTTATATAGTTGGAAATTCTTATCAGAAAAAGAACAAGAAGAAAGTAGAGCGGCATCACTCACCCTTGAAAATAGTAGACTACTTAAAAATCAAGAGCAACTTACACTGGCAAATGAGAGCCATCTGGATACTATAAAAAGCATGAAGTTTGAGCTTAAAACGCTCAAGGCAGCACATAAGATTGAACTCTCAGACAGGCAAAAAGAAGTTTTAGGCAACTTAGGGTTATATGGCGATACAATGTCTTATGGAGAGATGGCAGAGGCGATGCACATCTCGCTAGATGGTTTTCAAGCTCATATACACCAAATCAAAAAGATGCTAAGCATAAGCGGAACAGGAGGTAAGGAGCGACTTATTGCATTTGCAAAAGCAAATGATTTACTGCAACACGCTTCTATAAAACAAGAGGGTTAAGAAGTACTTAAGTACATAACTATGTCTTTTTGAACACTGCGTAACCTTTTATAGTGAGCATAAGTATATGACTTTTGAGAAGATCAAAAACATATACTATGAATCTCTTTTTATGTATTCAAAACAGCTCTCTAGATGAGCGTATTAATGAACAATTTGATAAGGCAACTAGCTGGTTTGTAGATGCAGTAATGTGGCAAATTCCCATTACTGAAAATGTGGGCTTGCCTTGGGTACTTATCGTTCTTATTGCTGGAGCTACATATTTCACCTTCTATTTTAAGGCTATTAATGTAAGAGGTTTCTGGACTTCTATTCAGGTTGTGCGAGGTAAGTATGATGCAATAGAAAAGGGAGGAGAAATGCATACACCCACAGTAGATATACCTGACACTATAAGAGATGAAAGTGAGCAGGGAGAGGTAAGTCACTTTCAAGCCCTCACAGCAGCATTATCTGCAACAGTAGGACTTGGTAATATTGCAGGTGTTGCAATCGCACTTTCTATAGGTGGTCCAGGTGCAACTTTCTGGATGATTGTTGTCGGGTTGCTAGGTATGTCATCAAAGTTTGTTGAGTGTACGCTAGGTGTTTCTTATAGAGAAGTAGCAGCAAATGGAACTGTATATGGAGGGCCTATGTATTATTTGAGTAAAGGTCTCAGGAGTAAAGGATTCACAAAGCTGGGAAAGGTGCTAGCTGTTATTTTTGCTATAATGTGTATAGGTGGGTCTTTTGGTGGAGGTAATATGTTTCAGGTAAATCAAGCATTTAAGTTATTCGAACACGTCACGGGAGCAGAGCAAAGTTGGTTTTATGGTAAGGGATGGCTTTTTGGACTAATAATGTCCATACTTGTGGGTATCGTTATCATAGGAGGAATAAAGAAAATAGCCACGGTTACAGATAAAATTGTTCCAGCTATGGTGGTGATGTATGTACTTGCCGTGCTCACAGTAATAGGGCTAAATATAGACGCTTTGCCTGCAGCATTACTAAGTATATGGGACGGAGCATTTAGCCCAGAAGGTGTTACTGGTGGTTTTGTAGGTGTGATGATACAAGGCTTTAGGCGTGGCGCTTTTTCTAATGAGGCTGGTATAGGAAGTGCCTCTATCGCACACAGTGCTGTAAAGACCAATTATCCAGCAAGTGAAGGATTAGTAGCTTTGCTAGAGCCTTTTATAGATACCGTTCTGGTTTGTACAATGACTGCGTTAGCACTTATTATAACAGATACACTAGTGGTAGGGGCAATTTTGAATGATGAGCAAGGCGTCTTGCTCACGGCATCTGCGCTAGAGAGCGGGATTTCTTGGTTTCCTTATTTACTTTCTTTTGCAGTGATACTTTTTGCCTTTTCATCTATGATATCGTGGTCTTATTATGGGTATCAATCGTGGAGTTATCTCTTTGGGAGAGGTAAAAAAGTGGAGTATGCCTATAAGACGCTCTTTTGCATATTTGTAGTAATTGGTGGTGCAGCTAGTCTAGGAGCGGTCATAGGCTTTTCTGATGCAATGGTATTTGCGATGATGGTACCTAATATGATAGGGCTTGTGATACTTGCTCCTAAGGTTGCAAATGAGTTAAAGAAATATATGTCTGTCATTAACAAGAAATCGTAATGCGTTAGGGATAGAGGCAATTGTTGAAGCTCCTCGTAGAGAGCGACTGCCGAAAGCCCGACCGACAGGTAACGCCCAACTATTAAAACTGCATAGGTACCTCGATAAGTAATATTTTAGAATCAGATTGTGCGGTGATTTCTAGCTCGGCAATGTCATAAACTCCTATGGCGTCACGTCTATCTAATAGTTCGCCAGCGGCGTGGGCGCTACCTTCAAGTACAAAAACAAAAAGGCCGTTCCCTTTTTTATGTAATTTGTGTACAAGCGTTTGCTCTTGTGTAAACTCACCGATATGAAACCAAGCGTCTTGGTAAATCCATACGCCCTCATCATCTTGATTTGGTGAGAGTATTTGTACAAATTCATTTTTGAGATGATGCTCATTTATTTTAATCTGATCATATCGAGGCGAGACTGGACGCTGGTTAGGCATAATCCAGATTTGTAAAAACTGTACCTCGCGATCACTATTTTTATTATACTCACTGTGATCTATTCCAGTCCCAGCACTCATCACTTGGATGTCACCTTGCTGTATCACCGTCTGATTACCCATACTATCCTTATGCTCTAGATCACCAGAAAGCGGGATGGATATAATCTCCATATTGAGATGCCTGTGCATATCAAAACCTCTACCAGCCGCTACGGTGTCATCATTGAGCACACGCATCGCCCCAAAGTTCATACGATTGGGGTTATGGTAACTCGCAAAGCTAAAGGTGTGAAAACTCTGTAACCAGCCGTGGTTTGCGTTTCCTCGAGTGTTTGATTTATATAGAATCGTTTGCATAGGTGATAAATTAGGGATTAAGTAGCTCTATTTTTTGCTATAAAGTTACGATATGTGAACTTGTTTTTGAACGTGTTTTTTTACGCTTTCGCGAAAGCGTAAACCTCATACTACTCTACGTAGGATATATTTTTAATAGTGAGTTTCTTCTCCTCATTACCTAGCTGAAATGTAGTTGTTTCATCCACCTTTTTGCCAATAAGGGCTCTAGCAATAGGAGCGGTGAACGCAATTTTTTTGTCTTTTACACTAGCCTCATCTACGCCCACAATCTGGATGGTAATGGGCTTAGGCATACCAGCGATGGTATAGGTGACTGTGGCGCCAAAACGTATTTCTCCCTCATCCTTTATGTGATCAAGTAGTCTTGCGCTCTGTATGCGTTCCAGTAGTAAGTTGCGCTTCCCATTAAGTACGGCGAGTGCGCGCCTGCGCTCGCGCTCATCTGTCTCATCAAGGGTGGAGATTTTATTATCTAGCGTACTAAGCTCTTCCTTAAGTTGCGTTAATCCGTGGCTAGTGACGTAGTTTGTTACACCATCTGGTAGTGCTGCCCTAGGCGGAATTATAGGAGTTTCTTCTTGGTCATCTTCTTTTACAAATCCTCTGCTCATCTTCTTTATTTTTCGTTCTTCATTAAGGCTATACTGCGCTCAGACCAGCTTATAGTGCGCGGTCCAAAACACTCTAAAATTGCATCTACACCTATCACACTTCCCTTAGATAGTCTGCCCAATACCACTAGTGGCACAAAACTTTTACCCTCGGGTACTTCTACATAACCATAATCGTCTGTGCGTATGCCTAGATCAGTATGTTTAGGCTCAATCATTTCATAACTGAGCAAGTTTTTAATAATTGGTGTATCTACGGTGACAAGTTGTGGTGAGTCAAGTACGGCGTTAAGCATTACGTCTACGGTAACCTTATTATCATCAGATTTAAGTTGCCAGCCTCCGTTTACACAAGTGATTTCTGGATTATTTACAAAACCAAGATCTAACAATCCTGCTTTTGCAAGCGCGATAAGCTGTTGTATGCTCTCAACAGGTGGACCGTAAGAATAACGTTTTGATGCTTCGTCTAGCGCAATAACTTCGGCAACTACATCATCTGCGATTGCTGGATATGAGAACTCTCTGTAGATTGTAGGCTGGCATTGTCGCCATACTTGACCTATAAAATAGTCGAGGCTAACCGGTGCTTCTCCTACTGCCATTTCCACTTGCTGTTGCATCATTTGCAAGACAGGTTTTTGATGGGATAGGAGTAGGGGATGCGCTAGTGATTTATTGTTGAGGTAATTTATCGTCAAGAAATAAACTTCTTCTTCAGTAAGATCGTGTTGTATGGCTTTGTCTCCTAATTTTAAAAACAAATGAGCCACAACAGCTGCCATTGCTTCTAGTAGAAAGTATTGATCTTTTGCAGGGTGATTGCCGCAGGCGCCTTTATGTATCGCTTTCGCGAAAGCGTTTATAGCATCATCATTTGGCATAAACCACTCATCTACCGCTTTATTTATAGGTTTTGGCACCATAGGAAGTCCGTCTAAGGAAAAGGGAACAAACCGCTGTGGATGGTTTTCTCCAGCGTGAAAATCAACTTCTTTGGTATCATTATCAAGTATTTCAAAATGCGCGCCTTGCTGCAAGGTGAGCGCACGTATCTGATCAATCATAGCGAGTCCAAAACCTCTAAAAGCAACTACGCTCTCTGAGTTAATGTTTGCATCTATAATTTTTTCTACGGGATAGGCTTCTGTAAATAGTAGGGCGTTATCAGTTTGTGCAACGTGATCTTTCCATTCTTGCAGCTGCTCTGAAAGCTCCGTATCCTGATGCCCAATGGTAAGTACTACTTCATCTATTGCGTTGATTGATGTGTTTTCTGTAATTGCTGTGAATTCTGGTGCGATATAGGTGAGTTTGGTAACAGTTTCCTCAACAATATTTAATAAATCAAACCCCTTAAGCGCACTAGCAATATTCTCAAAACGAGCATTAAGGTATGTTCCCATCTTTGCCCGTGGAGGAAACTGATCTGAATGCGTCGCAGGAGGGTTTTGTTGTTCTTCTGGTAACCACTCCGTATATGAGGGAAATGCAGGGATGACATCATCACCTAATTTCATTTCTGGTCTGCCAGGCAAGTCTTGTAAAGCACGCTCAGTAATATTAAGCCAGTTGCTCGCTACTTGCTCAGGATTCCACACCCAGCCTGCACCTAGATATTTAAAAGGTTCAAATAAAGTGACTTTTATTTGAGCTTCTGGAGCGTAATTGTAGAGCGCAGTAAAAAGGCTTTCAAGAGCAAAAAGTCCTCTGGGACCTCCTCCTATTATGGCGTAGTGTTTCATAGGTTGGTTGTTATATTCATCCTTTATAAAAAGAGCAAGTGTAACAAAGCTATGGCATTACTACGCTAGACGGTAGTTGTTTAAGATTGTGTTAGGAGTTATTTAAGACCCCATACTGATAGTTACATCATTTGCAAAGCGCTCGTTGTTCACCACAAACCTTGTGTGCATTTCTTTAAATAAATCTATAAGTGGAAGCACAGGACTATTCCAGTTGTCAAATTCTAGATGATATTTTGCTATCAACATATAATGATCATCCTCGTTTGTACCCGTAATTATAGGCTGGAAGCTATCTTCTTGAGCAATTTCTTTTAAGATTGCAATATGACTGTTGTTTCTTAAAAATTCGGTCATTTGAGCGCTGTCGCTATTGATGTCAAAGCGCTTTGATTTTCCTATAAAAAGTGATTTAATATGCGAATTTGTAGTGAGTTCAAAAGTGTGACTCTCGGGTTGTTTTGGTAACTTCATAGAGATATGACCAGAAAATTCTTTTCCAGTGATATTAATGATGTTTATTTCAGTATCCCCTACAGGAAGTGTTAAGAGATACTGTACTTTAGGAAGGCGTATACCGCCACCTATACTAATATCTTTATCTTGGTATAAAAAAGTACCTCCTTGCTCTGCCGCTATGTTTTGAAAAAATGATTTATACATACCCTATATGTATTAAAGTACTTCACTTTGTTACATTAGTTACGTTTTTTTAATCTGTTAAAGTCTAAAAACCAACGCATACGTAAACGTAAGGTACTTTATCAAGTATTATAATCGCTAGTAGCTAAAACATTTTTACAAATCTAGCGTACACTATTAGTTTTGATAGTTAATTGGGTGGTTATGATTTATTTTATTCTACTTAAATTTTTCAGTAAACTCTTTTAGATTCTTTAAATCTGTTTCATTTTTAATATATGCTTGTGCATCTTCTAGAATAAGATGAGCCTGTGTATCTATTACTTTCTTATAATCATCATCTATAGTTTCTACATTTTTGAGGTAATATAGAGAGGTCAACATTTTTGTCATCATTATAAAATCAGACTTACAGTACTGACGTAAGCTAGCGAAAATGAAATAGATAAGCTCGTCAAAGTCTACAGTGTCGAGCGAAACAACAGCTTTATTATCATTATTTACTACGTAGCTATTATCTTTTTTAAGCATTCTCAAAGCAAAGAGTTCTGTGAGATAGTCAATACAGGTTATAGCAGTTCCTGGGTCATTAATTCCCGGACTCATTGCTTTTACTGCAATTTCTGTGAGCTGTTTAAAACCGAGTACATAATTGAGTTTTACTATCTCACTACGAGAAAATCCAAAGCATGACTGTAGCATTTCTTGATTTTCTTCGTCTAGTTCTTTATTCACTTTTACAATAGGGACATCTACAAGTACAAACTCTCCTTTAGAAACGAGCATTTTTATGGAGATGTCACATTCTTTGGCTAGTTTAGATAGGGAATCAAATGCAATATCATTGAGATATCCAGACGAGGTACTTTTATAACCATGCCACTCAGAAATATCCTCAAAAATATCTAATCCTTGAACCTCACTCTCTTTATCAATGAGGCCTTGTAACCTCTTGTGAGCTGCAACAAAAATGCGATCTGTAATATTGTTAATCTGTATTGCTTGTGAGATAGAGTGAATAAAATAGATGAAGGCTGCAAGTACATGAATACTCAAAATAATTCCCACAAGCACTGCAAAACCAGGTAACTGATGCTTGTCATCAGTAGGCACAATACTTAGCAATACGATAATGCAATAAATGATTACAGCAATATAAAAACCTAATACATACTGGTGTTTTTTATTTGATATAAGACCTGGAAGAATACGAGGAGAGTAATTACTCGAAGCTTGGTTGAGCAATAGCATCACCATAGAGAAGCTAAAAACCATAAGAGAGATAATCCCTCCTATAAACGTACTCAATAAGGAGCGAGCAGTATCTGCATTATTAATAACGAGCCACGGGAAGTTGTCAATAAAGTATTTGGAAACCCCTTGTTCCTCTATGTAGAGCATTAAAAAAGCAAAAGCAAGTCCCATTAATGCTATAATACTTGGGAAGAAGCCTATGTTTCCAGTAACTTGACTATATAGTAATCTGAGTTTTGTGTAGATTTTATTCATTACTGCAATTTCCGTAAAATAGTTTGAGTAGGTTTCTTTTTTAATATTAGTTAACAGTGATAGCAGCGTGTGTTGAGGTGTTACGCTTTCGCGAAAGCGTAAAAATGAAAGTTCAATACTTATAACGCTTAATTATTCTATACTGAATAATACTAATAACCGAACCTCTCAGCCGCTATATGTAAATTAGGAATTTCAAAATTAATGGTAGTGCGGGTATAAGCAGACTAATGTTTAAGAATCTCATCTCCTACAATCTAAGCCTTGAATATATTTTAACATTTTTTAAAAGTTGGCGTTAATTGTATGGTAAAAAGAATATTTTCGCTAAAGCGTTTATAATAAAATCCAATTCTTTGCATTAAACGTATAACCATTAAAACAACTATTAAATTATGGATAACGAAAAAAGTGGAAACGGGATTAAGATTATTGCAGGAATCCTTGCAGTACTTCTTGTCGTAGCCGGTGCCTTTGCTGTAAAATTGTATAATCAAGAGAAGGATACAAAGAGCCAACTCACAAAGGAAAAGAACGTAGTACTCTCAGATCTTAAAGAAATGGTGAGTAAATACGATGTAGTCATTGAAGAGAATAATCTTAAGGATACAGAACTTAATGATGCGCGCGATAGAATCCAGAAGCTCATAGGTGATATTGAGGAAAAGGATGCAACTATTGCAAGTTTAGGAAAGTATAGAGCAGAAGTATTTAAATTACGTAATGAGCGTGATTTCTTATTTGCTCAAAACGATTCACTACGCGGCAGTAATCAGATGCTAGCTATGCGTATAGATAGTACAACTTATGAACTTGAAGTACAGCGTGGAGTAGGGGACTCCCTCACGTTAGAAAACTCTGCACTAGCAGAAAGAGTAACCTTAGGATCTGCACTTGCAGCAAACAAGCTTAGAGCAGTAGGAGTTATAGAGCGCTCTTCTGGAAAACTCGTAGAAAACGCAAATAATAAGCGAGTAGATAAGTTAAGAGCTTGCTATACAGTACCACAAAACAGACTTGCCGAAGCTGGTGACCGTGTGTTATATGTACAAATGATTGATCCTTCTGGAGCAACACTAGGAGAAAATAAGCAAGTTGCCTTTGATGGTAAGGTTGTAAATTATAGTGCAATTTCTAAATTTTACTATGAGAACACTGCACTTGATATCTGTGAGAATATAGGTAAAACAACAAAGGATTTTCTTGAAGGAAAGTACGAAGTAAACGTTTTTGATAAAGGAGTACTTATTGCTCAAACATCATTCAGTTTAAAATAGAAGATACTTAAGTAGGTTAAGTAAGAAGCCGCAATGCGACCTAGGTCCATTGCGGCTTTCTTTTGTTATAAACGCTGGTATTAAAATGTATATTTAGTCACGATTAGGATACCAATCTAGTTGTACAACCTCAATAGCATCACTTCCTTTATTCACAATAGATTTGAATGTAGCGACATCACTCAGACCGTCAGACCCTCTATAATGAAATGGATATACTTGTGTAGGTTTAAAATCTAAAACCGCACTAGCAGCACTCTCTACCGTCATAGTGTACGGTAAGTTCATACATACAAAGGCAATGTCAATATCTTGTAGGTTGCGCATCTCTGGAATATCTTCTGTATCTCCAGAAAAGTAAACTCTCTTACCATCTTTCTCTAGTACATAACCATTACCCCATCCTTTTTTGTGACGGCGTTCCTCTACTGGACCTAGATTATACATGGGTACAGCATTTGTCGTGATACCTAAAGTTTCTATTTTTTCTCCGTTATTTAAGATTTCTAGCTTTGAGCTAAATGCTTCTGGCATTTTTTCTGCTACAGATTGTGGCACAACGATTCTTGCGGTTGAGGTGTCTAGACCTTCGAGCGTTTTTACATTGAGGTGATCTCCGTGTAGGTGTGTAATTACAATAAGATCTGGCTTTTTATAACCTTTATAAAGCTCCGGTTTTCCCACTGGATCTACATAAACGGTTCTGCCATCCCAATTAAGAATAGTAGATGCATGCTCAATAGGGATAATTTCAAACTCTTCTACTTCTGAATCTGTTGTGGTAGTTATTTCTTCCACTTCTTCTACCGTGGTAACGGTTACTGTTTCCTTTGCAGTTTCTTTACAGCTGCTCATCGTACAAGCGATAAGAAAGAGGGTACATAAATATTTCATAACATTGTTTTAATGGATTACATTAACAAAGTTATCGTCTTGTAGGTTACATTATGACAAAAATTAGTTAAAAGCGAGTTCCATTTTAATGTTTGCGCGCTTGTAGACAACATCTTCTTCAAGAGGAATTTCTATAAAATCCCATTTCTTATAGATATGAACGGCATTTTCTAGCTTACGGTGTGAGTATAGAATGAGTTTGTTGAGGTGTTGCGC
Source organism: uncultured Dokdonia sp. (assembly GCA_913060645.1). GTDB lineage: Bacteria > Bacteroidota > Bacteroidia > Flavobacteriales > Flavobacteriaceae > Dokdonia. The sequence continues at coordinate 33,213 of CAJXSW010000011.1, forward strand.
TTTCGCGAAAGCGATACAATGTGCAATCAATTGCTGTCCAATACCCATCCCTCTAGCCGAAGGTGAAACTGCCATTTTTGTAAGTTCTAACACACCAGTATATCCAGTAGGCATAAGCGCTACCGTACCTAGAATTTGATCATCTTTTGATGCAAAGAAGATAAAACCTCCTTTGTTAATGATATATTCTTCGGGATTACTCAACACTTTGAGATCATAAGGCTCTACGTAGAAAAAGGCCTCGAGCCATTCTATATTAAGAGTTTTAAAATCTGCAGCAAATTGAGAGTTATATGGAATGATGTTCACGGTAGTTTCTTATAAAATCTGTTACTAAATAGGTGAGTGCTTTTCCTATCTGTTTTTTATTCTTTTTTGATGGTGAAGCTTCACAAATATGAAGGTAAGTAGCCTGCGATAACTGAGCAAGCTCATTTAGGTAATAGCGTGTTATTTCAAGGCTAAAACCAGTAGGAGATTGCGCACTACTTGAAAAGTTTGCAATACTATCACAATCTACTTCAATACCGAGATTATTTTTTGAAAGTGTACTTTTTGCTTTTGTAAATTGGATTACTTGAGCAGCTTCTAAGAGCATATCTTCCATAAGGAAGAGACTTACTTTATTTTTATACGAACCTGTCTCTATAGCTTCAAGAATATATTGTGGCGTATAATTTTTATGAAGTCCAAATACGGTATAGTGATTCAAATAAGCATATTTTTCTTGCATAAAAGCGTAGGAGAAACCATTACCGCTATTTCTATAATCTGTGCTTCTTAAATCTGTGTGCGCATCAAAATTAATCACGTCAATTGGCTTCTTTAAAGCACCAACCGCACCTTTAATAATTCCGTAAGCATTATTATGACCACCACCTATGATTACAGGGATTTTGCCAGACTCAATAATGCGTTGTACTACAGCAGCTACCTTGCTATCAATTCTATTTACAATAGTTCCAAGAGAATCGGCAGGCTCCTGCGCGATGTCTTTAATATCTGGAGATACAGAGATATGACCTAAGAGAATAATATCTGCTCCTTTATTAAATGTATTTTCTTGTACGTTTACAAATGAGGTCAAAAAGCTATCCCAAGCTTTTCTTGCTCCGGCCTTACCATAATTTGCTTGAACCCCTATATCCTCACAAATACCAAAGACTACAAATGTTCCTAGAGTTGTGGCCATATCATCTAGGCTATCACATATTTGTACAGTCTCACCTAGTTTAGTCTCGCCTTCTCTTACAAAAGTGCGAGTACGTATATGGTCTCGTGTGGCTATGTGAAGTTGAATCATGGTGCTATAATATTTTTACACTAGCTAGCTCTTCAATGCATTGCTCGCGTATGTTCCAGATGTCATCTAGTGAATATGCTAGCTCGTCTCTTTTTATCCAGTCCTCCAGAACAGATTTGTGATACTCCATCTTAAAATCTTCTATTTGATCTGTATCGATAGTAGTTTGCATGAGCACAGCCTCTCTCCAGCTCATATTATGAGTACCTGCAAAGGTGTAATCATACACCTCATCATCGTATGCTAAGACAGTGTGTGCCTCTAGCATGTACGGTAAATTATACTTTTCGAGTATATTTCCTATGCCAGGAGTATTTTTATTATCCATCGCATAAATTACTAGTTCTAGCTGTAAGCCATAGATTGCGTGCTCATCTGTTAGTGTCTTAAGCGTTGCATGCTTGGTACTGCAAGTACCTCGCCCCTCAGTAATGATGTTTCCAAAATCAAGTGGGTTATCAATACGTCCATAAGGCAATTTATGTACAGCGCGTATGGCGTCATAAAATGTGTATATTCCATTTTCTATAAAAATATCGCTTACGGTGTTTCCTGCTGTGATGTTAAAGTTAGGTATGATCATAAAATGCCTCCATTTACGATAATAGTATCTATCTGGCTTTCGCCAAAATGATAAGGTATCGCATTATAAGAAGGTAGGGGTTTTGTGATGATTAAATTAGCTTTTTTTCCTTTGGTAATACTTCCAGTTTCTGCTGCTACATCCATAGCAAAAGCGCCATTAATGGTGGCTGCTACAATAGCCTCTGCTGGTGTCATTCTTAAATTTATACAAGCTTGAGAGACTATAAAATTCATAGATGAACTAGGGGATGATCCCGGATTATAATCTGTTGCAATCGCAAGTGGTAATCCAGCATCTATAATACTACGTGCTGGAGTATATGGTATATTCAAAAAGAAAGAACAGCCAGGCAATGCAACGGGTATGGTACTTGAACCCTGTAAGACTGATATATCAGCTTTTGTTAATTCTTCTAGATGATCTACAGAAAGTGCATTTAGCGCTACTGCTTTTTGGATTCCGCCTATACTATTAAATTGATTGACGTGAACTTTAGCCTTAAGACCATGAGCAGCTCCTGCCGTTACAATAGTATCCATTTCCTCAACCGTAAAATAACCCGTCTCACAGAAAATATCTATAAAATCACATAAGTCTGCTTTCGCGAAAGCAGGAATCATTTCCTCTACAATTTCTTTAATATATCCTTCTCTATTGGTTTTATAATTTTCAGGAATAGCATGTGCAGCAAGTAATGTAGCCTTTACAGGTATATTTACTTTTTTACGCAATCGTTGTATGACCTTGAGCATTTTAAGCTCTGCATCTTTTGTAAGACCATAACCGGTTTTAATTTCAATAGCACCTGTACCGCTTGCAATAGCAGTATTAAGTCTTACTAGTGCATCTTCATAAAGATCATCTTCACTCATCTCACGTAAGGTTCTTGCGCTATTCATTATTCCGCCGCCTTTGGCAGCAATTTCTTGATAAGTAAGACCTTTAATACGATCTACAAACTCATCTTCACGAGTTGCTGCATACACAAGATGCGTGTGAGAGTCACACCACATAGGGAGCACTATTTGTCCGGTGGCATCTATTACCTCTTCTACAGCAATAGGGTGAAGGTCTTCCATAAGACCATATTCGTAAATAAGATCTTCATCAATAACGAGGTATGCATTCTCGAGATAAGGCATTGCCTCCATATTTTTTCCAGAGAGGGGAGCTGTAAAATCTCCTGTTACTAGAAGCTGGTGGATATTTGTGATTAATTTCATTGTCTTAAAGGTAGCTACTTTAACTGATAGTTTATCTAAGTTTAGACCGAGAATTTTATATTAAAATGTAAAATATTGAACGTTAGTGGTGTAAGAATTTTCTTGGTAAGTACCCTCGTAAACTATAATAAATTGGCTGATTTACTGTAACCCTTTTTTGTATTTTTAGATTTGAAAAAAAACATACACTATGAGTAAATCACATAAAGGCCTTAATACCATTTGTACGCATACAGGAGAAATTAAAGACGAGCAGTTTCAAGGAGCTGTATCTCCTATCTACTTATCATCTTCTTATGCCTTTATGGATGTAGATGTAAAGCGCTACCCTCGCTACTTTAATACTCCTAATCAAGAAGGATTAAGCAAGAAAATTGCTGCCCTTGAGAAGACAGAGGCTGGGATGATCTTTGGTAGTGGTATGGCGGCAGTAAGTACTGCATTGCTGGCTTTTTTGAGAAGTGGCGACCATGTTGTGCTTCAAGAAACATTATATGGAGGTACATATAACCTCGTAGTTGAGGAATTTGAGAAGTACGGTATCACATATTCATTTACTGAGGATTTGAGTGAGGCCGCTTTCGCGAAAGCGATAACTCCACATACTAAAGTGATTTACATTGAGACACCTTCTAATCCACTTATGAAAGTGACAGATATGAAGATGGTTGCTACACTTGCCAAAAAACACGGCATTGTGACCATGATAGATAATACATTTGCCTCTCCAGTAAATCAAAATCCAGCAGATTTTGGGATTGATATTATACTTCACTCTGCAACAAAATATATGGGAGGGCACAGTGACATCTGTGCAGGAGCAATTGCTGCGAGCCAAGAACATATGGATCGCATCTGGAATCTAGCAAAAAATCTAGGAGGAAGTCTAAGTGACCTTACCGTATGGATGCTTGAGCGTAGCATGAAAACCATGGCACTACGTGTAAAAGCTCAAAATAGAAATGCAAAGAAAATAGCCAAATGGCTTGATAAGAAAGACGAGATAAGTCGGGTGTACTATCCAGGATTAAAGTCTCATCCAGATTATAAACTGGCCAAAGAGCAGATGAGCGGTTTTGGAGGGATGATGTCCTTCGAGTTAGTATCACACATTGATGCCGAAGATTTTCAGAAAGCCTTACAACTTATCAAACCTTCTATGAGTCTTGCAGGTGTAGAGAGTACGATGTTATGTCCAGCACAAACTTCGCACTCATTACTAGGAGAAGAAGAGCGAGCAAAACAGGGTATCGCAGATGGCTTAATTCGTTTTTCTGTAGGAATAGAGGAGAAGGCAGACTTGATGGAAGATATAGACCAAGCACTTAAAGCTGTTTTGAAAAAAACAGTATTAGTCGCAGATTAAAACTCGATTGCGCTTAACTTTTTATTTGTTCTTAAAAGTCGGTAATTAAATAAAGGGAAATGTCATTCACACGTAAGTTTGATGACTATATAACAATAATCCAAAAGATACTCGTACAGCGAGCATACATATGAAACTAGATATACTTGCCATAGGAGCACACCCAGATGATGTAGAATTAGGCTGTGGTGCAACCATAGCAAAGGAGATAGCAAATGGAAAGAAAGTAGGAATACTTGATCTCACAAGAGGCGAACTAGGAACTCGAGGTAGTGCAGAGATACGTGATGAGGAAGCTGCAGCTGCAGCAAAGATTCTAGGTGTAGCTGTACGTGAGAATATTGCACTTGCAGATGGTTTCTTTGTAAATGATAAAGAGAGCCAACTCAAAATCATAGAAGTAATAAGAAAGTATCAACCAGAAATGGTGCTCTGTAACGCTATAACAGATAGGCATATAGACCACGGAAAGGGAAGTAAACTTGCCAGTGATGCTTGCTTTTTGAGCGGGCTGAAAAAGATTGAAACCATTGTAGACGGAAAGTCACAAGAAAAATGGCGCCCTAAGACTGTGTATCACTATATACAATGGCAGCACATCGAGCCAGATGTAGTGGTAGATGTAAGTGGGTTTATAGATAAAAAATGTGATGCCGTCTTTGCATACAGCTCACAGTTTCACGATCCAAATAATAAAGATGGTGATACACCTATTTCTAGCGAAACCTTTAAAGAGAGTATTAATTATCGCTCTAGAGACCTAGGACGTCTCATAGGTACAGAATATGGAGAAGGTTTTACCGTAGAGCGTTATCCAGCGGTAGATAGCTTATTTGATTTAAAATAAAATGGGGATGATACAACGGATTGTAATGATTTGTTTTTTAACGTGCGGAGTGGTTGCGATAGGTCAAACGTCTTCGTTTCATTTAGATAGTATACCCACTTCGATACCTTTCAAACACACGCTAAATATATCTAGCTTAGACAACCTTAAGAAGTTACCATCTTAACTATTTAAGAGATATGATATGTCAGGAAATCTCATTGTTGATGAAAAGTTTGCGTCTAGTAAGCAGAAAGCCTATACCATGAGGGTTTATCCTATTAAATCAAATGATGAGATGAGAGTTGTTATCCCAGATACCACCACAACGCAATACTTAAGAATATATGGAATAGATAAGACTACATTAAACAACTAGGGAATAAATATTCTGAGTTATTAAAAAGCCACCTACGGGTGGCTTTTTAATGTCTAGTATGTAAAGAATGGAATAGGCGCTACTTATTTACATAACAAAAAAAAGTCTTCAGATTTCTCTGAAGACTTGAATAAGGGTGGAAGACCGGGTTCGAACCGGCGACCTCTGGTACCACAAACCAGCGCTCTAACCAACTGAGCTACAACCACCATTTTAATTGCGAGTGCAAAGATAATTAATATTAGAAGATGTGCAACTTTTTCTAATAAAAAAAGGAGTGAAATTTTTCACTCCTTTTTCAAAGTGTTGATTATTAGGTGAATTTACTTAAATAAAACACATAATAATTTTTAAAATAATTTATTCTTCTTTCTCCGCTTTGTCTACTACAGGTCTATCCTTACGATTTGCAAGTTCCCAAGCAGTTGCAAAAACTAGTTTTGTGCGCTTTTCAAGTAAAGGGTAGTTAATCTTATCTGGTGTATCACCTATCTTGTGATAATCTTCATGTGTTCCATTAAAGTAAAAAATGATAGGCACATTCTTCTTTGCAAAGTTGTAGTGATCTGAGCGGTAGTAAAAACGGTTAGGCTCATTTTCTACGTTATAGCGATAATCAAGATTAATATCAAAATACTTTGCATTTACTGCAGATGATACATTATGTAAATCTGTACTTAATTTATCTGACCCTATTAAATAAACGTAGTTATTGTCTTCTAAGTGGGCATCATCATTACGACCTATCATATCGATGTTAAGGTCTGCGATTGTATTTGCTAGTGGGTATACTGGATTTTCAGAGTAGAATCTAGACCCGTATAAGCCTTTCTCTTCTCCTGTAACGTGTAAAAAGAGGATAGAGCGCTTAGGTCCTTTTCCGTCTTTTACAGCTTGTTTAAAAGCTTCTGCAATCTCAAGTAAAGCTACAGTACCAGATCCATCATCATCTGCCCCATTAAAGACATTACCTTTTGAGTCCATTCCTACGTGGTCCAGGTGTGCAGAGAGTACAAGCACTTCCTCAGGCTTTTCTGATCCTTCTATAAATGCTAGTATGTTTTCTGAGTCGTTTAGATCACTTCCTTTCCTAAAAAAGGTGTTAGGTACAATCTGGTAATAATCTCCATTATTTCCTGGAGCCACTTCTAGTTGCTTGTAATAGTTTACAAGGTATGCAGCCGCTTTCTTTTGCCCTGGATCTCCAGTGTTACGACCTTCAAAATCATCACCTGCAAATACGTAAAGCATGTCTTGTAGCTCATTTGCAGTAATAGTATTAGTGTATTTACGCACATCATTCTCATTGCTTTCAAGAGAAGTAACATCTATAAGTACAGGTTCTGAAGGAGCAGCAGGTGCTACTACTTTTTTTGATTCGTTACAGGAAAGGGCAATGAGTCCCAATCCCATGAGCGCAATATATTTTTTCATTTATAAGGAATTGTTTATTCTGATAAAAGTACTGAATTCAATTGGATAAAATATGAGATAGCGTAGTGTGTTTTTTTGCTTTCGCGAAAGCGTAACTACCCAATATATCTTATACAACTTTAAAAAAAAGAGCATAAAAAAAGGTCACTCTATTGCTAGAGTGACCTCGTTTTATAAAGATATGAAATCTTAGTTGTTAAGCATTACTGGCATTACAAGCATTGTGACTTGCTCTCCTTCATCTAGTCCATCTACTGGAGTAAGGATACCTGCTCTATTAGGTAGTGACATTTCTAGTGAAACATCATTTGCATTCATATTATTAAGCATCTCTGTTAAGAAACGAGAGTTGAAGCCTATTTGCATATCATCACCTTGATAATCACAAGTAAGACGCTCTTCTGCTTTGTTACTGTAATCGATATCTTCTGCAGAAATATTAAGCTCTGCTCCAGCGATTTTTAAACGAATCTGGTGCGTAGTTTTATTTGAGAAAATAGAAACACGACGTACAGAGTTTAAAAACTGATTACGGTCTATAGTAAGTCTGTTTGGATTCTCTTTTGGGATTACCGCTTCATAGTTAGGGTATTTACCATCAATAAGACGACATACAAGCTCCACATTATCAAATGTAAACTTTGCATTACTCTCATTATACTCTACAGCGATTTCATCATCAGAAGTAGAAAGTATTCCCTTAAGTAAGTTAAGTGGTTTCTTAGGCATGATAAATTCCGCCGCTTGAGAAGCCACAACGTCTGTGCGACCATACTTTACAAGCTTGTGAGCATCTGTTGCTACAAACGTAAGTCCATCTGTACCAAACTGAAAAAATACTCCACTCATTACTGGGCGTAAATCATCATTTCCTGTAGCAAAAATAGTATTGCTTATTGCGGTAGCTAGCACACTTCCAGGTATTTTTACAACACTAGGATCTTCTAGTGATACTGCATTAGGAAACTCTGCTCCATCTGCATATGCCAGTGCATATTTACCATGATTAGAGCTTATCTCTACGGTATTGTTCTCGTGCTGTGTGAACGTAAGTGGTTGCTCTGGAAACGTCTTAAGCGTGTCAAGAAGTAAACGAGCTGGTAACGCAATCGCACCATTATCACTAGACTCCACATCTAATTTTGATGTCATCGTAGTTTCTAGATCTGATGCAGAAACTGTAAGTGTATTTCCGTCTAGTTCAAAAAGGAAATTATCGAGTATAGGTAAGGTGTTGCTGTTGTTTATAACACCACCCAATACTTGTAATTGTTTAAGGAGGTATGTACTAGAGACTATAAATTTCATAGAAAGTTAGGTTTTGCAATACAATAAAATGGTACTGAAAGTGACGCAATCTATGCTTCACTCACTACTTACAAATATATTTTAAATGCGACGGCTTTTATAATTAACTTATCAACATCTAGCGTGCGTAACGACGTTTCCTAATTGCGTTGTAGATGAGACCAAAGATAAGCAAAATAGCCAGCGGAAGCCCAATAGTAAAGACTTGCCACGTGGTCATACTTTGTGCTGTCTTTTTCATATCAAGAAAAGGAAGCGCAATTTCTTTACTGCGTATGTTAATAAGCCCAGTGTCATCAAGGAGATAGTTAATCGCATTGAGCAAAAACTCTTTATTTCCATAGCTGGTTCTTGTGTAATAATCAAATCCTAATTCTAGTGGTTGCCCGCGTGCATCAAGACTATTTGAGATTATATCACCATCGGCTATGAGAATAAGCTTAGGATTTTTTTGTGCGCTTTCGCGAAAATTACTTTTATCACTTCCATCTGGTAATACTCTATTAGTAAAAGCCGAATTAAACGAGCCTTCTAGTAGAACGGCAAGTGGTTGCTGTCCGCTTTGAAAATCACTTTCTAAAGGTTCAATATCTACCTGGCCGAGAGAGATTTCTCGTGGCGTACTTTCTATTTTAGTATAAATACTAGATTGCAATAAGACCGTTTTATTTACGCCTCTATTGTTGTCTAATAAAGTGATAGGATTTGCATAATTGAAAAGAACAGGCTTTTCAATATTAGTATTTATGGGATGCGTATTCATACTAGGTACTTGTGGTCTATACAACCATGGTAGCTGTATGTACTGAGCATCACTGCCATCACCAGAAGCAACACTAAGCGGGGCAGAGTAGAGATCTACTACTAAGGATGGGTCTACTCTAATCCCATATTTGAATAGTTGGTCATCTAGATTAATATCTCTAGGGAAAGCAATAGTTTTACCTTGATCATTGCGAAGACTATCATCTTCCATGGCTACAGCATCTAGCATCCAAAGGCTGTTACCACCGTTCATGATATATTGATCAATCACATACTTCTGCTTATCTGTAAATGCTTTTGTGGGCTTTGCAATAACTACTAGATCAAAGGTGTTTTGTAAAGCTTTGAGCGCTTTATCTGGATCTTGATTTGCAAATTCCATCGGGAAAGGTGCAATATTGTAAGTGTCACCCAGTTTACGAAACATATCTGCAATGTTTGCATCTGGTAGCTCTCCATTATCTCTCAATACAGCAATACGCTTAGACTTTGCATTTAATGTACTGTGTAAACTTTCGGCAAATACGTATTCAAGGTTTTGGATGGAGGCATATACGAGTTGTTCTGGAGAAGCGCCTACTACATTCTTTACAAGTCCTACCGGTACTGCCTTGTCATTGAAATTTATAGTAGCCCACGGAAAAATAGTTTGCGTGGTCTCCTTTCCGTTTTCTTTTACTTTGAGAGGGATGGTGGTCATCCCAAACTCATTAAATTGTCCCGCTACTTCGGCTATATTTTCTCCTTCTTCTACGGGGTTTGAAAATTCGAACCTAATGTTATCATTATAAGCTTGCATTTCCTCTAGCAGGTAACGCGTCTCGTTTTGAAGTTTTTTAAACTCCGCAGGAAAATTTCCTTTTAGAAAAACATCAATAATAAGCGGACTGTCTATTTGATCTAATAAATCAAGCGTAGGATCACTTAAACTGTAACGTTGATCTTGTGTTAGGTCATAGCGCTTGTGAACTAGCGAACCTATAACGTTAATTATAAATAGGCCGATAATTACAAGAAGAAGTGATAGTATGTATTTTAAATTTTTCACGAAAGTGTACTCCTTTTATGCAATCTCATCATCGTAATAATGATAAAGAATGCGGTTACACTAATAAAGTAAATGAGATCTCTAGTATCTACCACACCGCGGCTTATGCTAGTATAATGCGATTGTATACCCATTGAATTAATGAAATCTCTCACGCTGCTTGTTGTACTAAATGCTGCTATGCCTTCTAGTCCAAAATATAAAAAGAAGCTTAAGAACACGGCGATTATAAAAGCTATGATTTGATTATCTGTAAGGCTTGAGGCAAATATGCCTATTGCCGTAAATGTTGCAGCTAGAAGCATTAGTCCTATATAACTGCCTATGGTTACTCCTATATCAAGGTTTCCCACGGGATTACCCAGTTGGTAAATTGCGACTACATAAATAAGTGTGGGTATGATAGCAAGTATGATAAGAGTAAATGCTCCTAAAAATTTTCCTAGTGTTAACTGGAATTTAGAGATAGGTTTTGTGAGTAACAGTTCTAAGGTGCCTACTCTGTCTCTTATACACATCTGACGCTGCCGACGAAGAGGATAGTGTAGA